>JBOGYT010000354.1:0-5258 GCA_050696955.1 Solirubrobacteraceae bacterium
GGCTCCCGAGGCGCCACCTGCCGCACAGCCACCCACTGCGCTCGACGACCCAGAGCCGAAGCGCACGAGCGCCAGGCCGGCGACGGTCGCCGCCGAGCAGGTCCCCGCGAGTGGCTCGGCGACGGCGACCGCCGTGCCGCTGCCGGTCGAGCCGGCGCCGGTTGCGGGCGGCGACGGTGCGGCCTCGGTGCGCGCCGGCGACCGCAGGCACGTCGTGCGCAGCGGCGAGAGCCTCTGGTCGATCGCGGCGCAGCTTGCCGGCTCAGGCGCCTCGCCGGCTGCGATCGCGCGGATCGTCGATGAGCTCTGGCGGCTCAACGCCGACCGCATCGCGAGCGGCGACCCGGATCTGATTCACGTCGGCACAGCGCTCGTGTTGCCGGCGCGCTAGTACACGTGGCCGGAAGTCCTTCGTGGAATTCCCGGATGGCTGGTCGCGATCTGACGGGTCGACGGTGACCCGCCTGCGTGCTGGTCGCACGTGGGCGGGCGCCGGCGACCGTCAGGCGCGACCCGGCGCCGGGAAAACCCGACGAACTTTCGGACGCGTGTACTAGGGCTGGCCCTCCGCCCCGCCCGGCACGCCCGTGTTCGTCGAGTACTTCGGCTGCAGCTTCATTTCCGGCCGGAACGAGTGCACGGCCTGGGCGACGGCGATGGCCGACTCGGCGAAGCCGGTCGCGATGAGCTTGAGCTTGCCCTCGAAGCTCGTGATGTCGCCGCAGGCCCAGACGCCGGGCAGGCTCGTCTTCATGACCGGGTCGACGATGATCGCGCCCTTGGAGATCTCCATGCCCCAGTCCTTCAGCGGGCCGAGCGCGGTCTTGAAGCCGAGCTGAAGCAGCACGGCGTCGACCTCGAGCTCTATCTCGTGGTCTGAATCCTCCGAGTGGCGCAGCCGGACGCGCTCGATCGCGCCGTTGCCCTGCACCTCGCAGATCTGAAACGGCACGTGCACGCCGATCCGTCCCTCGCCGGCGGCATCCATGACCTCCTTGACCGTCGCCTCGTGGGCGCGGAAGCCCTCGCGGCGGTGGCACAGCGCGACGTGGTCGGCGGTGTCGAGCAGGTTGACGACCCAGTCGCAGGCCGAGTCGCCGCCGCCCACGATCAGCACGCGCTTGCCCTCGAACTCAGACTTCTCGCCGACGAGGTAGTGCACGCCGCGCCCCTCCCAGGGGGTCATGTCGTAGCCGGGCAGCTTCTTGGGCTCGAACGCCCCGTGGCCGCCGGCGATGATCACGGCGCGGCTGCGCAGAACTGGGTGGGCGGGATTGTTCGTGTGCAGGACGACGAGGTCGTCCTCCCACGAGATCGTCTCGGCCGTCGTCTCGAGGTGCACGGGCACGTCGAACTGCTCGAGCGCCTGCTGGCGCAGCGCCTCGACGAGGTCCTTGGCCAGGAGCTTCGGATGGCCGGGCACGTCGAAGATCCACTTCTCGGGATAGAGCGTCGTGAGCTGGCCGCCGAGCTCGGGCAGCGAGTCGATGATCCGTGACGAGGCCTCGCGCATGCCGGCCCAGAACGCGGTCGACAGCCCGACCGGGCCGGCGCCGATGATCGTAATGTCGCGGATCTCGCCGAAGTCGTCCGAGGCCATCAGGCGACCTCGATCTCGGCCGGGATCGGCTCGCCGTCGAGCGCCGCCAGCGCGCGCTCCACCGAGGCGTTGATGCACGTGAAGACCGGTGTGTCGCGCAGCGTGTAGCGCGAGGACTCCGTCGTGCGCAGCCGCTGGACGAGATCGAGGAAGGCGGCGGCATCGTCGGTCTCGAAGGCGACGACGAACTCCTGGTCGTCCAGCCCGAACGAGTAGGACGTGTTGAGGTCGATCTGGGGGTACTCGCGGCCGAGCCTGATGTGCTCCTGCATGATCCGGTGGCGCTCGTCGGCATCCAGCGCGTACCACGCGCGCGTCTTCACGAACGGATACACGAAGAGGTACTTGCCGTGAGCGGGGCGAACTTCCAGACGTGACTCGTCGGAGTACTCCGACGGCTTCGTCATCGCCAGCAACGAATACGGGATCTGAGCCCACTTCATGAGCCCGCTCTGTGCCAGCACAACATGGAACTCGTGGATGCGGTCTAGATTCTGTGCCTGGGACAGCAGCATTAGGTCGGTGTCGCCGCGCGTCCCGACGGTTGAGAACGCGCGCAGCAGGTGCCCGTCGGCGAAGTCGGCGCAGGCGGCGGCAAACTCGCGCTTGTCCGCGGCCCGGGCGTCGTCGTCCAGGCGGCGCCAGGCCGGGTCGAGCTTGAGAAAGGTGTACTTGACGAAGTGACGCGTAGGCACGAATGAACAGGATAGAGCGGGTGAATCTCCTCCTCCCCCGGCGGGCGGCGTGGCTTGCCGTCGTGCTCGTGCTCGCGCTGGCGGTCGTCGGCCTGGTCGGCACGGCGTCCGCCGAGGCGCGCGCGCCGCGGGTCGTCCTGGCCTTCCTGCCGACCGGCGGCGAGGACAACCCGGCGCCGGTGCTCGACCGCTTCGCCGCGCGCGACGAGCTCGCGCTCGGCATGGTCAGCGCGACCCAAGGACGCTACTCGCCGCAGCAGATGGTGCTCGACATCAGCGCGGGCGCCCGCACGTCGGCCGCCGTCTACGACCCCACGAAGGCGCCGGAGCTCGAGCTCGTCCGCGGCGGCGACGGCAGCGGCTTCATCTTTGGCTGGAGCAAGGCGCTCAAGCGCGCCAAGACGGCGCTTGCGGAGATCAAGCCGGGGCTGCTGGCCGCGTCGATCCCCGGCGGCGTGGCCTACGCGGGCATCCGCGGCCGCAGCCACACCGAGGCCGCCGCCGCCGCCGATCGCGACGGGAACATCGCGACGGTCTCGCTCGTGCGCTCCGGCGAGCTCGCCGACCGGGTGCGGGCTCTCCTGCGCCACCACCGGTTCGTCGTGACCGGGCTGCCGACCGCGGCCAAGGGCGACGCCGTGCTCGATCGGCTGCTGCGCGATCGCCGCCCTGAGGACCTGCTCATCGTCGCCCAGACGCCGCCGCGGGCGCGCGTGCCCCAGCTTTTGCCAATCGCCGCCGCCGGTCTTGGCAGCAGCGGCGCGCTCACGTCGGCAACGACGCGGCTCGAGGGGGTCGTCGCCGCCATCGACATCCCCGTCACGGTCTGGGACCGGCTCGGGATCGCGGAGCCCGACGACGTCAAGGGCCAGGAGATGCGCGCCGACGGAACGCGCGACGCGGCGGCGCTCACGACGCTCGAGGCGCGCCTGCGCGTCGTCAGCGGACGCCGCAACCCGACGCTCGGGGCGCTCGCTCTCACCTGGCTCGCGCTGACGCTCCTGCTCGGGCTGATCGCCGACCGGCGCGGGATCCGCGCCGCGATGCGCATCGGGGCGCTCGCCTTTCTGTGGGTCCCGGCGATGCTGCTGGTGACCGGGGCGCTCGCGCCGAGCCGCCTCGCGGAGATCAGCATCATCGTCGTCGGCTGCTTCGTGCTCGGCGCGCTCACGGATCGCTTCGTGCGCTGGCCGCGCGGCCCGCTCGTGCCGGCGTCGGTGGCCGTCGTGGGCTACGCGATCGACCTCGTCTTCGGCTCGCCGCTCATCGTGCGCTCGCTGCTCGGGGTCAACCCCCGCTCGGGCTCGCGCTTCTACGGCCTGGGCAACGAGCTCGAGTCGACGCTGACCGTCCTGCTGCTGCTCGCGCTGGGCGCGCTGCTCTTCGGTCGCGCGCGCTCGCGCGGCGGCGCGGCCACGTTCGCCGCCGTCGGTCTCGTCTTCTGCGTGTTCGTCGGCGCGGGCCAGCTCGGCGCCGACGTCGGCGGCGTCATCACGGTCGGCGCCGGCCTGGCAGCGGCGACCGTGCTCATGCTGCCGGGCACGCCGTCGCGCCGCACGGTGGTCATCGCGGCGATGGTGCCGGTCGCGGCGCTCTTCGGCCTCGCGGCGCTCGATCTCGTCACCGGCGGCAACGGGCACTTCACGCGCACGGTGCTGCAGGCCGACAGCGCCGGGTCGCTGGCGGACGTCGTCGAGCGCCGCTACACGCTGGCCTTCAACGTGCTCGGCACGGGGGCGATGCCGCTCCTGACGCTCATCGCCCTGCTCGCGGCCGCCTACGGGGTGCGCTACCGCGAGCGGATCTACGCACCGCTGCGCGGCTCTCCGTCGTGGACGGCGGCGCTCGCGGGCGGGTTGACCGCCTCGGTGATCGGCGCGCTGTTCAACGATTCCGGGCCGATCCTGCTCGCGTTCGGCGTGTTCGTTCTCGCCTGCGCGACGAGCTACATCCGCGGCGACCCGGCGCTCGTGCGCGACGCCTGAACGGGGCGCTGCCGGATTTGCCAGCTCCGAGGGTGGGGCCACTAGTATGCGACCGATGCGCATCGCGCTGGTGTCCCCGTACTCGTGGACATATCCAGGGGGAGTGACGCGACACATCGAGGCGCTCGCGGAGCAGTACCAGGCCGCGGGCCACGACGTACGCGTGCTGACCCCGGTTGATCCCGACGACCGTCTCGCTGTCCGCCTGCACCGTGGGGCTCGGCCGGCGCAGCGTGCGCTGCCCGACTACGTCGTGCCGCTCGGCCGCACGCTTGGGTTTCCGTCCAACGGGGCGGTGTCGAACGTCGCGTACGGGGTCTCGACCGTCGTCGCGTTGCGGCGCGAGCTCAAGCGCGGCTACGACGTGGTCCACCTCCACGAGCCCGTCGCGCCGATCCCCGGCTGGGACTCGCTCATGACCGTCGACGCGCCGCTCGTCGGCACGTTTCACTGCTACTCGGAGAACGTCTTCTCCAACAACCTCGCCAACGCCATGGGCGCGCGCCGCCGCCTGAACCGGCTGCACGTGCGCATCGCGGTCTCCGAGGCCGCCGCGTGGACCGGCCGGCGATTCTACGGCGGCACCTACCGGGTCATCCCCAACGGCGTCGACGTGCCGTCCCTGCCGCCGCCGCGGCTCGAGCGCACCGCCGCCGATCCGCTGCAGATCGCGTTCATCGGGCAGGCCGTCGAGCGCAAGGGCCTGCCGGTCCTGCTGCGCGCCTTCGAGGCGCTGCGCGAGCACGTGCCGGTCACGCTGCACGTCGTCGGCGTGACCGAGGAGGAGCTCGCGCCGCTCATGCTCGACGGCCGCGGCGTCGTCGCCATGGGCAAGTGCAGCGACGACGACAAGCGCGCCGTGCTCGAGCAGGCCGACGTGCTGTGCGCGCCGTCGCTCGGCGGCGAGAGCTTCGGCATGGTGCTGACCGAGGCCTTTGCGGCCGGCACGCCGGTCGTCGCGTCGGAGATCGCCGGCTA
>JBOGYT010000355.1:0-6634 GCA_050696955.1 Solirubrobacteraceae bacterium
GTGGATGCGTCGTCGTCTGTGGCGAGGACGCAGGGAGGCAGCCGTGCCGGCGGCACGGCGCCGACCGAGGACGACGCCACGGGCGGGGACGCGCCGCCGGGAACCCGCAGGACTTGCGGACGGGTCCGCTAGTCATGGGCGCGCGCCAGGAGTACGGTCGCGTTTGAACGATCGTCGCCCGCAGGGCGGGCCGCCCGGAGGAGGGACTCATGCACGCTGTCAAGCCGCACCGGATGCTTGGTTTCGTGACGGCGGTGGCCCTCTGCCTGCTGCTCGCCGCTCCCGCGGGCGCGCAATCCACCGCGACCGTGGGCACGTACGACGTCGGCAACGTGCGCACCTCGCTCGACCGTTCGGCGGTCGCCGCGACGGGCGCGGCGATCATCGAGGTCGACCACGGCTCGGTCGTCGTGACAGCCAGCGCCAGCGACCTCGCGAAGCTTCGCGCGCTGGGTCGCTACCGCGTGACCGCGCACCGCACGACGAGCGCGCGGCGGCCGGCGCCGGGCACCACGACGCGTGCCTTCCCGCCCGCCGACAGCGCGTTCCACGACTACAACGAGATGGTGTCCGAGACGGCGGCGATCGCCGCCTCGTACCCGGGGATCGTCAGCCGCTTCAGCCTCGGCACGTCGTACCAGGGCCGCACGATCTGGGCGCTGAAGGTGTCCGACAACGTCGGCGCGGACGAGACCGAGCCGGAGGTGCTGTTCACGCACAGCCAGCACGCCCGCGAGCACCTCACGGTCGAGATGGCGATGTACCTGCTCAACGAGCTGACGAGCAAGTATGCGACCGACACGCGGATCAGGAACGTCGTCGACGCGCGCGAGATCTGGATCGTCCCGAACGTCAACCCCGACGGCTCGGAGTACGACATCGCCACGGGCTCCTACCGGCTGTGGCGCAAGAACCGCCAGCCGACGCCCGGCTCGACCTTCATCGGAACCGACCTCAACCGCAACTGGTCATACCTGTGGGGCTGCTGCGGCGGCTCGAGCGGGACGCCGTCGTCGGAGACGTTCCGCGGGCCGAGCGCCTTCTCGGCACCGGAGACGCAGCGCGTGCGCGACTTCGTCAACTCCCGCGTCGTCGGCGGGGTGCAGCAGATCAAGACGGCGATCGACTTCCACACGTACTCCGAGCTCGTGCTGTGGCCCTACGGCTACACGACCGCCAACACCGCCCCGGGGCTCACGGTCGACGATCAGGCGGCGCTGTCGACGCTCGGCCAGCAGATGGCCGCGACGAACGGCTACACGCCCGAGCAGGCGAGTGACCTGTACATCACCGACGGCTCGATCGACGACTGGCTGTGGGGGACGTACAAGATCTTCGGCTACACGTTCGAGATGTACCCGCGCACGTCGAACCCCGGCTTCTACCCGCCCGACGAGGTCATCCCGGCCGAGACGTCGCGTAACCGTGAGGCCGTCCTGAAGTTGCTCGAGATCTCCGACTGCGCGTACCGGGTCATCGGCAAGGAGGCGCAGTACTGCGTCCCGAGCACGCCGATCTTCACCGACACCTTCGAGACGAGCACGGGCTGGACGCCCAACCCGACCGCGACCGACACCGCGACGACCGGCAGGTTCGAGCGCGGCGATCCGGCCGCGACGGACTCGGGCGGCCCCAAGCAGCTCGGCACGACGGTCAGCGGCGTGAACGACCTCGTCACCGGGCGGCTGGCCGGCGCGGCGCCGGGCGATCACGACGTCGACGGCGGCGTGACGTCGATCCGCTCACCGGCGATCTCGCTCACCGGCGGCACGTCGTACAGCCTGAGCTTCTCGTACTACATGGCCCACGGCTCGAACAGCTCGACGGCGGATTACCTGCGCTTGCGGGTCATCGGTCCGAGCTCGTCCGCAACCGTCTTCGAGGAGCTCGGCGCGGCGAACAACGACAACGGCGCGTGGGCCGCCACGACGGTGAACCTCAACGCGTTCGCCGGGCAGAGCGTGCAGATCATGGTCGAGGCCGCGGATGCATCGACGGCCAGCCTCGTGGAGGCGGCGGTGGACGACGTGCGGGTGACGCGGTCGGGGTAAGGGCTTCTCGCGCGGATTGACGAAACAGCATCGATACGGCATCGGGGTGCGGCACGTGGCGCCGGGTCGTGGGGGCGCGTTCGCAGTTCGACCGCATCATCCGGCTTAACCCCGGATCCACCGATCCGGGCAGTTGGCGAGCTGAAAGCGGGGGAGGCCGGGTGTGCGGCTGGT
Organism: Solirubrobacteraceae bacterium; assembly: GCA_050696955.1. GTDB lineage: Bacteria > Actinomycetota > Thermoleophilia > Solirubrobacterales > Solirubrobacteraceae > CADCVQ01. The sequence continues at coordinate 2,226 of JBOGYT010000355.1, forward strand.
TTGGCGGTGCGTGAGTCCGCGCGGCGGCGGTGGCGGACGGTGATCGTGCGTTGCGGCGGCCGGGTCGGGGCGTCTGGGGGTGTTTGAGGGCAGCGGTTCGCGTACCGGGTGGGCGGGGATCGGTCGCGTTGTCGTTGGTGAGCGTGCCGGGTGCTCAGGCGAGCGTCGGGAGCGCGCGGATGCGGTCCAGGGCGCGGGTGATGTCGCCCTGCCAGGGCCAGCGGGCGGGGAGGTGCAGCGTCCAGCCGCGTGCGTGCTGGGTCAGGCGGCCGGGAACGGCGATGAGTCGACGGCGCAGGGTGCGGGCCGCGCGGATGGTCGTGTCGGGTAGGCCGAGCAGTTGTGTCCATCGCAGGAGGTTGTGCGCGAGCGCGCCGAGGACCGTCCACGCGGCGTTGGCGTCGTAGTCGCCGGACGGGAAGTGCGCGAGTGCCTGATCTTTGAGGTCGGCGATGACCTGCTCGACGACGGCGTGATCGCGATGCTCGGCCTCCACGACAGCGAGAGCCTCGGTGCGGTTGGTGATCATGGCGAAGTGCCGCCAGTCGGGGAACAGTTCGGCCTGCGCGCCAACCAGGCGGGTGCGCCTGACGATCAGCCGTCGGTCGCCGTAGACGGTCTCGGCGATCTGCGCTTCGCCGCCGGCGGGGTAGTCGATGTGCTGCCAGGCGCTCTCGTCGATCGCGTGCACGGCCGTCTTGACCTTCTTGATGTTCCTGACGCCGATCGAGTACTGCCAGCCGATCTTCTCGAGGTACTCAAAGACCTTGGTGTTCCAGAACCCGGAGTCGGCGCGCAGCAGCTTCTCGCCCCGGGCGCCGGCGCGGTCGACGCGGGCGGCGAGTTCTTGGCAGAAGCGCAGCATCCCCTTCTGCGTGTTCGCTGATCCCTTGCGCATCCGGATGTGCAGCACCTCACGCGTGTCCGCGCGCGTCGCGAGGATCGGGTGATAGCCGAGCAGCTTGGTGTACCCGTAGGAGGCGCCGCGCTTCAGGCGTCCGCAGACCTCGCCGACGAAGCTGTCGACATCGACGACGAGGCGCGTGTCGCCGGGACCCGCCCCGGCCTGCCAGGCGCGCTCAACAGACCGGCCCAGCAGCGCGTCGAGCTGGCGGACATGCCCGAACGTGAACGCCCGCAGAAACGTCCCCAGCGTCGACGGCGCCGGGATCCAGCCCCCGAGCAGCCGGCCGGTGCGGCCCGCCCTGAGGACGTCGCAGTCATCGATGCTGTCGGCGCCCAAGACCATCGCGTAGACGAGCGCCATCACCTTGCGCCCGGCGTTCGCGGCGCCCGCCCGGTCCCGACGCAGCCGCACCCCATCCTGCGCGAGCGACTCGACGCCGAGCCGCTCGGCGAGCGTCGCGACGAGCATCACCCCGGCGTCGCAGACAACGCGCTCATCGTCAAACTCGACCTGCACGCCGTCCAGTCCGACCGGCTTGACATCCTGCACCATGAAGGTGACCTCCTGCCGCAGGCCCCGGCTGCCGAGAACAGCCGTAAAAGCCCTGCACAGGAGGTCATTCTTCCATCTGGGCCGGACAGAACCCGCCCACCCGATCGGTGGATCCAGGTTAACTGCGAACGCGTGGAGCACGGGGTTCTCGCGCGAGCCTGCCCCGCATCGCTCCCTGTGTCGTTATCGATGCTGTTTGGGGAACCGCCGCGCGACGTCTCCTAGTACGTCCTGCGCCCACCCGCGAAGTCGCGCGCGTCGCGCAGGTACCGCAGGAACGCGGCGTCGGCGACGATCCGCGCGTCCCATGCCCAGGAATCGTCGGGTGCGACGGTGGCGGCGAGGTCGGTGCACCAGTCCGTCCCGCGGTCGTAGAGCTCGGCGAGCTCGTCGGTCGTGAACGTGCCGCCCAGGCGGCGACGCAGCTCGGCCTCGATCGCGGTCACCACGCGCTCGAGCGTGCGGCGCTGGTGCGGGGCGGCCCCCTCGAGGCGGCGCTCGCCTTCGCGCCACTGCCCGAACGCTGTCTCGAAGCTCGTCGTCACGGACGACCGAGGCTACCCGTCGCGCTGGCTGTGCTATTCGCCTTCGCGCGGCAGGCCGCGAACGACGAAGGCGCGCTCATCGCGCCGCACCATGCCCAGCCGGCGCGCCTCGGTGTCGACCGCGCCGCTCGCCTGCAGCGCGCGCTTGCGCTGGACGAGCTGCTGGTGCTCGCGCTGCAATGCCGACACCTCGCCGCGCTTCGTCTTGGCCTCCTGCCACGTGGAGACCCACGTACGCAGGGGGTTGATGTAGAGGTAGACGAGCAGCAGCCCGACGACGATCAGCGTCATGCGGCCGACCCGGTCCCAGCGCACGCGTGGAGCAAACTCGGCCATCACGAGAGCGTTCGTGCCGTGCCGGCGCGCTCCTCCCCGCGGGACGGATGTTTTAGGCGCGCAGCACGCTGCGCCCCGGGAACTCGGCGTCGGCGCCGAGCGCCTCCTCGATGCGCAGCAGCTGGTTGTACTTCGCCACGCGGTCCGAGCGCGACGGGGCGCCGGTCTTGATCTGCCCGCAGCCGGTCGCGACGGCGAGATCGGCGATCGTCGTGTCCTCGGTCTCGCCCGAGCGGTGCGACATGACGGCGCTGTAGCCGGCGGCGCGCGCGGTCGCGATGGCGTCAAGCGTCTCGGTGAGCGTTCCGATCTGGTTGACCTTGATGAGGATCGAGTTGGCGACACCGGCGTCGATGCCGCGCGTCAGCCGCTCGGTGTTCGTCACGAACAGGTCGTCACCGACGAGCTGGACGCGGTCGCCGATCGCGTCCGTCAGCGCCTTCCAGCCGTCCCAGTCCTCCTCGTCCATGCCGTCCTCGATCGACACGATCGGGTAGCGCTGCGCGAGGTCCGACCAGTAGGCGGCGAGCTCGGACGCGGCCAGGCAGCGGCCCTCGTGCTCGAGCACGTACGCGCCGTCGTCGTAGATCTCGCTCGTCGCCGGGTCGAGCGCGATGAAGACGTCCTCGCCGGGCGCGTAGCCCGCGGCCTCGATGCCGCGCACGAGCATCTGGAGCGCCTCCTCGTTGGAGCCGAGGTCGGGCGCGAAGCCGCCCTCGTCGCCGCCCGCCGTGCCGAGACCGGCGTCGTGCAGCGTGCGCTTCAGCGCGTGGAAGACCTCCGCGCCCATCCGCAGGCAGTCCGAGAACGAGGCCGCTCCCGCGGGCATGATCATGAACTCCTGGAAGTCGACCCTGTTGTCGGCGTGGGCGCCGCCGTTGAGCACGTTCATCATCGGAACGGGCAGCACGCGCGCGGACTCGCCGCCGAGGTAGCGCCACAGTGGCTGGACCTCCTCCGCCGCGGCGGCATGGGCGGCGGCGAGCGACACGCCGAGGATCGCGTTGGCGCCCAGGCGCGACTTGTTCGGCGTGCCGTCGAGATCGATGAGCGCGCGATCCAGGCCGGCCTGGTCGAGCGCGTCGTGACCGGCGATCGCCTCGGCGATCTCGCGGTTGACGTTGGCGACCGCCCGCGTGACGGCCTTGCCCCCGTACGCGTCGCCTCCGTCGCGCAGCTCGGTGGCCTCGAACTCGCCGGTCGACGCCCCCGACGGCACCGCCGCGCGGCCGGTCGCGCCCGAGCGCAGGGCCAGCTCGACCTCGACCGTGGGGTTGCCGCGGCTGTCGAGGATCTGGCGGGCGTGGACGCGTTCGATCTGGCTCATGAGCCGGTCTCGATGCGGTCGCGATACCGCTTCGAGGCCGCGCGCAGCGCGAGCTCGGGATCGACGCGCAGGCGGCGCGCCTCGTCGACGAGCGCGAACAGCCGTTCGCCGATGTCCTCGAACGCGGCGTCGCGGTCTGCCTCGGCGAGCGCGTCGCCGGCGCGCTCATCGAGGCCCGCGGACGCCGCCCGGCGCTGCATCTTCCGCGCGTGCAGCAGCGCCGGGAGGTTCTCCGGGACGTCGCCGAAGATGCCCGGCTCGCGGCCCTCCTCGCCCGCCTTGATCTGATCCCAGTTGCGCAGCACCTCCCGCGCGGACTCGGCCTCGACGTCGCCGAAGACATGCGGGTGGCGGCGGATGAGCTTGCGGCGGCAGTGCTCGGCGACCGCGGCGAGGTCGCCGGCGCCGCGCTCCTCGAGCAGCAGCGAGAGGAAGTGCACCTGAAAGAGGACGTCGCCGAGCTCGTCGAGGAGCTTCGCGTCGTCGCGGGCGTGTGCCGCGTCGGCGAGCTCGTAAGCCTCCTCGACGGTGTGCGGGACGATCGTGCGCTCGTCCTGCTCGCGGTCCCACGGGCACTCGACGCGCAGGCGGCGCGTGAGGTCGTCGAGGCGCCCGAGCGCCTCGGTGATCTCGCTGTGGCTCACCGCCCGCAGGTTACGGCTCGGGGCTACGGCTGGGCCGGCGGGGGCTGCTGCGGCTGCTGCGGCTGCGGCTGGCCCTGGACCGGCTGCGTCGCCGTCGT
>JBOGYT010000356.1:0-17514 GCA_050696955.1 Solirubrobacteraceae bacterium
GTGGGCCGCCTTCGGCGCCGAGCTGCGACCGGGGGCACCGGCGGTGCTCGACGCGCTCGGCGTCGACGCGCGCGTGCGCGAGGCGCAGCTCGTCGTCGCGGGGGAGGGCCGCCTCGACGATCAGAGCTTCGGCGGCAAGATCGTCGGCGAGCTCGTTCGGCGCGCGCGCGCCGCGGACGTGCCGATCCACGCCGTCGCCGGGTCGAGCACGCTCGCCGAGGACGACTGGCAGCGCGTCGGCTTGGAGCGCGTCTGGGTCGCCTCGACGCCGGCGGCGATCACCGCCGCGGGCCACGAGCTGGGCGCCGGCGCGCTCGACGGCTCGTAGGTGATCGATTCGCTGCGCGCGAGATGCACGAACTGGTTCGATAGAGGATGCGGCCCGGGAGGGCAGTGGCGGGACCGACGGATCGCCACGGAGGGTGCATAAGGAAGTGTCCGAAAACAACCTGTGGTGCTGGGTGCCGGATCGTGGATGCGCGGGACCGCACGATTGCGCAGTCGATACCGGTGGTATCGACAAGCAATCGGGTGGGTCCGCGCGCCGCGAGACGGTGTACCAACCCGCAGGTTGTTGATGGACGCTTCCTTAAGTGACGGATCTCGTGTTCGCCGGCTGAAAGGCGTCGCATCTGCATCCATGCGGTGCCGAAGTGACGGCGCTCGCGGCTTCGCAGCGCGATCCGTCACATATGCACGGCCGGCTCGGTGATCGATGCGGCGCACCGCGGCCCGTCGTGCGATCGCCGGCTAGGCGCAGACCGGTGCTCCCTCGCCGGAGAGCGTCGCCGTCAGCGCGTCGAACACGCGATCCGCCGTCGCCTCGCTGGCGTTCGGGCCCATGAGGCCGATGCGCCACATCGCCGGCGCGCCCGGCAGGCCGCCGCCGACCTCGATGCCGTGCTCCTGCAGCAGCTCGTCCTGGATGGCCTGACCGTCGACGCCGTCGGGCACGGCAACGGCGCTGAGCTGCGGGAGCTGGTGCGCGGGCTCGGCGATGAGCTCGAAGCCCGCGTCGCGCACGCGCTCCTGGAGGTGGCGGCCGGCCGCGACGTGGCGCGCGCAGCGCTCCTGCACGCCCTCGATGAGCGTCTCACGCAGCACCTCGTAGAGCGCGTAGATGTGCAGGACGGGCACGGTGTTGTGGTATACCGCCGGCCGGTCGATCCAGTACTTCTGCAGCAGCCCGAGGTCGAACGAGAACGGCACCGGCGCGCGGCGTGACTCGAAGCGCTCCATCCCCGCGGGCGAGACGGCGATCGGCGACATGCCCGGCGGGGCGCCGACGCACTTCTGGGTGCAGGAGTAGGCGTAGTCCACGCCCCACCCGCCGACGTCGAGCTCGGTCCCGCCGAGCGTCGTGACGCAGTCGGCCATGAGCAGCGTGTCGGGCCGGTCCCTCAGCGCCTCGCCGAGCTCCTCGAGCGGGTGCAGCGTGCCCGTCGACGTCTCGCCGTGCACGACGGCGAGCAGCGCCGTCTGCGGGTTGTCGTCGAGCGCCTCGAGCAGTCGCGCGTTGGGCACGTGGCGGCCCCAGTCCTCGCTGACCACGATGACGTCGCAGCCGGCGCGGCGGCCCATATCGGCGATCCGCTTGCCGAAGTACCCCGACGCGCCCACGACGATCGTGTCGCCGGGCTCGGTGAGGTTGACGATCCCGGTCTCCATGCCGCTCGTCCCGGTCGCCTGGAGCGGGAACACGAACCCGTCCGGCGCGCGGTAGACGAGGCGCAGCATGCGCACGAGCTCGTCCATGAGGTCGTGCAGCTCGGGGTCGAGATGGCCGAGCATCGGGTGGTCCATCGCGGCGAGCGCGGCCGGATCGACGTTCGTCGGTCCCGGACCGCACAGCAGCCGGTCGTTCGGGTCGAGCGGTGCGGAGGCAAAGGTCGTCATCGCGGCAACCTGTACTACCCAGAAGTGCGACGCAGATCGGACTCATCGAGGGATTCCACGCGGGTATAGAGCCGGCCGACGCTGCGGCGCTAGCATGGGCCGCCGCGCCGACGTAGCTCAGCTGGTAGAGCACTTCACTCGTAATGAAGGGGTCCCCGGTTCGAGTCCGGGCGTCGGCTCTGGCAGAAGCCCTGCTCAGGCGGAGTTTCTTCGTTGGATGGGCTCGTTGGGATCGCCGGTTCGCCAACATTCTCGCCAACATTGCAGCTGGCCCAAGCAGCTCGTGTGGGCGCGGTTGCGCCTTGTTCGACCTACCGGTGCATACGACTGGCGACGGCCCCCGCCGCCGACGAGGCGAACGGCGCGGGTCCGCGTCTATCAACCAGCTTCCGTGCGGGTTGCGCGCGGACCCTACGTGTGTCCACAGCACGCTCGCTTTCGTCCAAGAGGAACTCTGGCCAAGTCACCCGCATCGTGCTGCTCGGCGTGGAAAGGGGCAGTGAAGCGATGGCGCCGCGACGCGTCAGGAGCGGCTCGGACGCTGAAGCCGTCCCCAAGCCCACCGAAGGGCCAGTGCGACGGCCAAAATCACGGTGGCGAGCATCCCAAGGACGTAGGTGTAGCCCTGCCACTCGTAGACCCAATTCAACTCGCACGGAGGTGCTTCGGAATGCCCACAGTCGGGATAGACGGCGTGCAGGACGAGGGACGCGGCAAACAAGAGCAGTGGCGCTGCGATCAGAACGTTCCAAGGCCAGCGCCGCCACATCCCGGGGCGATCGTAAACGCACCGACTGATCGCCTGCGCCCACTTCCGCTTCTCCCTTGCGGAAGCGGCTACCGAGGGCGCGCTGCCTAGCTCGCACGATCACGGGTCGCACGCTTCCACACCGTGGTACCGAGCCAGGCCAACAACCATCCGAGAAGGGCGAGAAGCAGCCCTAGCGCGGCGACGACCAGCGCGTCCTCGAGCCCCCGCACCGGATCGGGACAGACCGGATCGCATCCGCCCGTATCGGTAGGAGTTTCGGGACCCTCCTCCGGAAACAGCAGCACCAGTAGCGCGGGCATCGCAGCGGAGGTCAACGCCCCGCGCCAGGCGTAGAGACCGCCACAAACCGCGATGACGCAAAGGCCGCCAAAGAACAAGAACACTCCGGCGTCGGCGTCCATCGATACCGACCACACGAGCATTCCGACGCCGATCCCGCTGGTCAGGAACGCGGCAAACCATCGAGCGCGCCAGCGAGCCATGCGAGGAGCCTACGCAAGCGGATTGCTGCTTTCGCGTGATCTGGAGCGTCGGAGCGAACAGCTGCCCAGTGCCCCGGTTGGACGAGGGGAGGACCGGCAGCGCCGGCGGCCGCTCCCAGGCGAAACCGGTAGTGACGGCGTAGCGTGCGAGTCCGTGACGCTCGACGCCCGAGACAGCCCAACGGTTCAACGCCTGCTCGCTCGCGTGCCGGAGTTCAAGCCGACGTTCGATCAGTTCGTGCGCGAGGAGCAAGGCGAGTTCGGCTCGTTCTGGGCCGTCAACGAGCTGCATCGGTGGGCATTCCCGAACGGCGATCCCGACCTCCTTAAGGCGAGTCTTCGACGCGTTCGAGGAGGTCTACACCGACCAGAGCCTCAGCGATGGCAGCGACTTGGCCATCGAGTTCTTCGAGGCCGTCTGCGAGGCGGGGCGGGCTAGGTTCGACGAATTCATCGGTCCCGGCAGCCGAGAGTGGTTCAACGGCTACGGCTTGTGACTGCTGGGTGATGGCAGATGCGGCAGCCGGCCGCAGTGCCGCAATGGACGAGGACCGGCAGTCGCGAGCGGCGGTCGCACCCGTGCTCCTCTTCGCGCGGAGGAGCAGCGCGCATGCGACTCCCTCGTGGCCAATCCAGTTGCGCGCGTGATCGGTGGCGGCATGCTGCCTGTTGCGCAAAGCCGGGGTCGAAACTCGGAGTGGATGATGCCGCCGATGCGATAGAAATCCGAGTGTGACCGCCCCGCAGCCGGGCCGCCCAGAACGCCTGGGGCCTCCGATTGACGGCGACGATGCGCGCGCCGTCCTCGATGTCGCCCGTGCCTGCCGCTCAACGCTTCGGCCGGGAGCGATCGCGCGCAGCGTCGATGCGAGTGCTGCGCGAGGCGCTGTGGTTCATCTGGGAGGAACCTCGGCTGCCGCGTCCTCTCGTGGCAAGCAAATACCCGAAGCCTTATCCGTGGTCTCCACGAGCGCGAGCGACGTTCGACGCGCATGCCGGCAAGCGACCGAGGGGCGGCTGGGGGCTCGTGATCGAGCACCTGTATCCGCGCGAACTCCTGGTGGCATACCTGCTCGACGAGGGGGCACACCGCGACGCCGCCGACGCCGTGGACATCCTCACCGCCCGTCTGATGGCGGCAGTCGTGACCCGCGATGATGATCGGCAACTGCCAACCAGGGCGCAATCCGCTCGTCCGTGGGACGACTACGCCTCCGACCCGTGGCTGCGCTACCGCGCGGCAGGACTGCAACTGGAGGACTTCGCGCCTGTGCCATGACGTTGGCGACCGCGGAGCCGCGCCGGAATCCGTCGAGAGCGCAGCGCCGGCGCGCCACCGTGCCGCTCCTCGCGCGAAGCGATAGTGGTCTGGGGGGCCGCGGTCATCGTGGTCGTCGTCGAGCAGGGACGGTGGCATGGCGATCCGACGCGCGTTGGCAGCGACGACCTGCCGCTCTCCTACGGTCTGCGATTCACTCCGCTGGTCATGCTGCCCTCTCTGCCAAGCTCGTGTGAGACGTTGAGCTACGGGAACGCAATGAAGGTGCGCACCTCAGTCACCACGTCTTTGCGGACGACGAAGAGCGTCTGCCGGGTGCCGACGGTGCCTCTGCCTAGCGTGCACCAGCGCTGGCCAGGATCCGCGGGTCCACAGTCCAGCCCACGCAGCTTTCGCGTGAGCGCGCGTTCGCTGTCGCCGACTCCAGCTCCGGTCGCTGTGCGTTGGCTTGCACTATTGGTTGCTACGCCGGCCAACGAGAAATGGTCTGCGTTGACATGGCGAAACTGGGCGGTGATCTGACGCTTCTTGTAGCGCCACTCGCTGATCGGCTTGCCGGTCTCAGATTCCGACGAGCGCATGGCGACGTCTGGCTTTCCGTAGGCGCGATGGACCTGCGTCGGCGTCATCCCGAGAACAAGCCGGTCGACGCTGTGCTGCGGCACGATCAAGCGTTCTCGCGGCGGCGTCGCGCTCTCGGACGTCGTCGACTCGTCCTCTCCGCAAGCGGCGACCGTCGTGATGAGCACAGCCGAGACTACGAGCCACAGCGAACACGTCGAGCGCCGCCCAAACGACCACAGATCTGCATCGAGCGCGCGGGAGGCCATCGCCAACAGGATCCCAGGTGCGCTGCGCACGCCAGCAGATGGCATCCACCATGCGTCGCGCACCTCTGCTCGGGCCTGCCGTCAGAACTCGTCGCATGCCGCGCTTGGAGTGTGACGCTGCACCAATTTCGTCCAGACCGGCACTCTCGATGGTCCGCGGCACTGCGGTCGCTGGACTTCAGCGGAGTGTCCATGGGGCCCCATCGAAGATCTCGATCCCAGATGCCGCCGCGGCGAAGTCCTCCGCCACGCTCAGTCCGGCGACGGACGTCCTTCTTCGTCACGTCCCAGGTAGCGAAGCCGGTCCGCTGGCGTGCGCAGGAGGCCTCGGTATGCCGGAACCTCGCTGTTGACGAGTGTGCGCGGCGCCGACTCGTCGGTGACGGCACCGTTGACGAGCGCTCTGCGCCCGAGCGGCTGGGGCAGCGCCAAGCGGCGCTCGATGGTGCGCCGCAGCCCCGCGCAGACGCGAGGGGCTCGTTCGGCGACCTGCACACGCACGACGACCGCTTCACGACGATCATCAATCCGCACCCGCAACAGAACTTCGCCATCGGGCGCCTCGGCGGCTTTCATCCCGTTACACGTCCCGTACGAGATGGTAAACCGCACGAGCGTCGACGTCCGCAGCCGCTGCCCCCGCGAATTCAGAACCTTCAGATCAGCGCCGCCCGCGACTCCGGGCCGCGCAGCATTATCGTCATCCCGCGCCAGCACCACAACCACGCTCGCCATCAGCACCAACATCGCCAACACGAAGCCGACGACGTGCGAGGGGCGGCGTTGAACCACGGGAGCAGGGTCGCACGCGGCCTGGGCGACGGCGCCACCCCATCAACCCGGGCCGTCGTCGATCATGAGGCGGTGCATACGCGTTCATGCGTCGCGTCCTTGCCACCGAGCTCGGCGGCGCGCTTTACGCCAAGCGCCAAGGCATGATCGAACCCGTCTTCGCCAACACCAAGTTCAACCGCCGCGTCGACCGCTTCCAGCGCCGGGGCAGATCCGCAGCACGCTCCGAATGGCGACTGATCACCGCAACTCACAACCTTCTGAAACTCCACAAGCAGCAGACCGCCCTCACGGTCGCGTAACGGCACTCGCCAGCACCCACAGACCGTCTGCTGGACCCCCCGCGGGCGATCGACTCGCCGACCGCCCGCGGCCACCAGTCAGCGACCCCGCGAGGGCGAAGAGCCAGACGCGCCGGCTTCGCGAGACTTCCGCTTTCGCGGGCGAGGAGCAGTCAGGGCGGCTAATCGCAACGTGCTGCTCCTCGCGCGGACCAGCGCTCGGCGTAGCCCGCTGGCGCAGCGCTCCCTGCAGGCGTAAGCAGCAGTCGGTGATGGCCGTCAGAATGTGCTGGATGACCTCCAGTCGCGACGGCGTCGAGATCGCGTACGCGACACATGGTGCTGGATCACCGGCGGTCGTACTGGTGCACGGTTGGGCAGGCAATCGCACGTACTGGGCTGACCAGATCCGGCATCTGGCCGAGCGCCATCAGGTCATTGCGGTCGACCTCGGAGGACACGGCGAGTCGGGCCGCGGCCGCGTCGACTGGACACTCCCGGCGTTCGGTGACGATGTCGTCGCAGTCATCGACGAGGTCGACGTGAAGGAAGTCGTTCTCGTCGGCCACTCGATGGGTGGTGACGCCGTCGTTCACGCTGCGCGACGGCTCGGTGACCGCGTGGTCGGGCTGGTGTGGGTCGACGTGTTCCGATCGCTCGGCCACGAAACGACGTCCTCACCGGAAGAGGTCGAGGCCTTCGTCGCGCCCTTCCGCGACGACTTCGCTGCGGCGATCCATCGATTCGTGCAGAGACTGCTCCCGGAGACGGTCGACGGCCGACTGGTTGATCGCATCTCGACCGACATGGCCGCCACCTCCAGGGAGGTTGCGCTCGGGTCGCTGCGTTACGCCCGCAACCGCGAGCCCGCCATGCTCGCTGCGCTGGCCCACATCACGGTACCGATCGTCGCAATCAACCCCAGCACCACCCCGGCCGACGTCGACTCGCTCGGACGCCACGGTGTCGAGCCGATGCTGCTCGAACATGTCGGTCACTTCCCGATGCTCGAGGCCCCCCACCAGTTCAACGTTGCACTGAACGCCGCGCTCGCGTCGTTCGGCTGTTGAGCGACCAGGATCTGATCGCCCGCTTCCGCATCGAGGCAGATCCGGCGCTCTCGCACGTCGCAGGTAGAGCGCTGCTTCTCGCGCGTAGCGGCCACCGGCGCGCTAATGGCGGCGCGGCGACGGCGTAGGTGTCGCTACTCGGCGAGCTTGTCGAGCTCTTCGACGAGCGCTACGGCGCGGAGCCCGGGGAGGTCGACGCTCTGAAGATCATGACCGACGTCCCGCGACAGCGGTCGCGACGAGAACTCCGATCTCGCCGACCAGGCTGAAGCCAACTCCCGCGATGACCTCTTGCGCGAACGCGACAACCTGCTGATTGGTGCTGCACTCGCGGTCGGTGGCGACCGGGAGCACCAGGCGACGCTGCTGAAGGCGCTCCTCGACGGCGAAGACTTCCGCGTTCGAGCGGGGGAGCTGATCTTCGGTGCGATCTATGACGGCTACCGGAGCCCGCCGGAGGTATGAGCGGAGACCTGGCAGGCGAAATGTGGGAGTCGGGTCGGGCGAGCTGAACAGCGTTCGGGGTCACGGTTCCGCACGATCCTTCCGTTCCTCTATGCCCCGGCGTCGCGCAGGCTGTCGACCCTAGGTGCTCAGAAGGTCAACGACAGCCGTTGCAACGAAGACGACGCGCCCGTTAGCCGAACGCTCCGTCACGATCTTCAGCTCCGCGAGGCGCCGAAGAGCCTTCATCGCGCCCTGGGCACTCATCTGATGGCGCGTCGCAACCTGGCTAGCCCGCAGGACCGGGGCACCGATCAGCTCGCCGGCCAGTCGCTCGGCGACACCCGACACGCCGGAGTCGCGCACTCGACGGAGGGTCTCGTCCTGCCATCGAAGAAGCTGGTCTATGCGCTCGCGTGTCCCGTTAGCGGACGCCTCGACGCCTCGCGCGAAGAAGGACACCCACGCATCCCACTCACCCGTCGTGCTGAGACGCAGTAGCCCGTCTTGGTACTCGTCACGGCGCGCCTCGAACCATGGAGACACAACGAGCAATGGCTCGCCGAGCACGTCCTGACGCATCAGCTGAAGCGCGATGACGAGCCGACCGATCCGGCCGTTCCCATCCGAGAACGGGTGGAGCGCCTCGAACTGGTAATGCGCTAGCGCGGCCTGCACGACTGCTGGCAGCTCCGGAGGGTCGTTGATCCAATCGACCCACTGGCGGAAGCCGGCATCAAGCTGGTCGCCGGGCGGCGGCGGGACGAAGCGAGCTTCACTGATCGCGCTGCTGCGCGCTCCGATCAGCACCTGCCGGTCGCGCACGGCCCCGGCGTCCGTGTAGTCGCCGGGCGTCCCTTGTACGAGGACGCGCTGCAGGTTCGCAAGCAGCCCCGTGGTCAGCGGGCGCTCGCGAACCCAGGCGAACCCCTCCTCGGCCGCGACCACGTAATTGAGGATCTCGCGAACCTCCATCGAAGCGTGCTGGCGATTTTCCAGCTCCGATGCGAGCACGTCTTCGATAGGTGCGAACGTGCCTTCAAGGGCGCTGGTGCTCTGAGCTTCGCGACGTAGAGACGGTTGTCGGAGGAGGGCCGGATGCGGCATTTGTCGGCCGGCTTGGTCTAGCCGGGCCAACGCAGCCTCGGCTCTCGTGACCGCGGTCCATGTCCTCGAAGCCAGCGCCACCTCGTTCGGCAGGGCGTCGGGAAGGTAGGCGTAGTAGTCAAAATGGCCGCCGTTGCGCTGATCGTTGCCAGAGATCGGTACCAGCGCTCCGATGGGGCTTCGGCGCAAGGCCTCAAGATCCATGATGCCAACTGTAGCGGTCATTTGGTTGTAATGACACCGCAGGCCACAACTGTAGTTGGCGATTCCCGACGGGTGCCAACCAAGCGAAGTAGCACGTTGGCTCGATTGGCTGATGTGGACAGACGCCGCGAAACCCGCCAGCATTTCCGCCAGCATTCGGATGGCGAACGGCGTCAACCGTGGTCCTGCGCCGCTCCAGCCAAACGACCCGGAAACCGCGCATAAGCAGGCGTTTGCGCTCGTCTTGCAGGCAGCGCCAGACAGCGAGAACGCCTGGCGGAGGCACTCGTAATGAAGGGGTCCCCGGTTCGAGTCCGGGCGTCGGCTCTGGGATTTCGAGCCTTCGCCGGATCGACTGGCAACGGGCAAAGAGAGGGACGGCTCTCAGGCCACGCTCCGGACGAGCGCGGGCTCGCGCCTCGGCTCGGTGGACGACGGCCCAGCGGACGCCAGCGCGGCGACGATGGCCGCGATGCGGGCCGCGATCTCAGATGGCGGGAGGCCGAGCACGGCTCCGATGTCCGCGCCGGAGTCGCCGGCGAGGCGCATGGCGAGGATGGCGTGGTCGGCGGCGTCGAGCCGTGCTGCTGCGCGGACTCGCATGTGGTGGGAGATCGGCAGCGTGCGCGGTGCCCGGGCGACTTCGCGTATCGCTTCGAGCAGCGCGCCGGTCGAACTGGACTTGGCCACCACGGCGTCGGCGCCCGCGACGACAGCCGCGACGAGGAGCGCGTCGGGCATCGATGCGGGGTAGAGCACGATGGCGGGCGGTTGGATCCGGCGCTTGATGTCCAGGCACAGCGCCAGGCCGTCGCGTCCGGGGTGGTGAACGTCGAGGACGATGACGTCAGGTCGGGTACGGCGAAGCAGCGGCCAGACCTGCTCCTCGTCGGCGGCGGAGCCGACGGCGATCAGGTCGGGCTGCGGGGCGAGGATCGCCTGCACGCCGGCGCGAACCGCGGGGTGGTCGTCGAGGACAGCGACGCGAATCATGGTGCGGACGGTGCTCATCGGCGTCGCCTAGGCGGGCACGAGCACGAGCTCGGTGTCCGGGTCGGGCGCCGCACCGGCAGCCGCGGGTGCGCGGCGGCGGCTTGAGAGCAGCGCGGTGCACAGCACGGCGCCGATGGCGAAGATCGCCGCCGCCCACCAGAACGCGGCCTGGTAGCCGTCAACCGCCGCCTCCGCGCTCAAGGCCGGGCTCGGGACCTGCCCCGCGAGGTGACTCGTCGTTGCCGACGCGGCGATCGTGCTGAGCAGCGCCGTGCCGATGGAGCCACCGACCTGCTGCATCGTGTTGACCATCGCCGATGCGACACCGGCGTCCTTCGGCTCGACGCCGAACGTCGCCGTGGCGATCGCCGAGCTGAAGACGAGGCCCATGCCGGCGCCCAGGATCAGCAGCCCGGGTAGCACGTGCGTGGCGTACGCCGTATCCGTGCCGACGCCCGTGAGCGTCACGAGCCCGGCCGACGCGATGACCATGCCGCCTCCGATGAGCGGCCGCGGGCCGATGTTCGGCAGGAGCCTTGTCGAACCGGCCGTGGCGGCGATGATGATCGTGCCGGTCATCGGCAGGAACGCAAGGCCCGTCGTGATCGGCGAGAGGCCGAGCGTCTGCTGCAGGTAGAACGTGAGGAACAAGAAGACGGCGAACATGCCCGCCCCGGCGAGGATCATGGCCAGGAACGCGCCGCCGCGATCGCGGTCAAGCACGACGCGCAGCGGTAGGAGCGGGTTCGCGCTCCGGGCTTGGATCGCCACGAACCCGGCGAGCAGCACGACCCCGGCGATGAGCATGCCGATCGTCAGCGCCGCGGTCCAGCTGTGCGTCTGTGCGTTCGAGAAGCCATAGACGATCGCGAAGAGGCCGGCCGAGGCGGTCACCGTGCCGGGGATGTCGAGCTTGGGCCTGGTCGCCGGTACCACGTTGCGCAGCAGCGCAATCGCCGCCAGGGCCGCCGGGATCGCGATCACGAGGTTCACGTACAGGCACCAGCGCCAGCTCAGGTACTCGGTGAGGATGCCGCCGAGCAGCAGGCCGATGGCGGCGCCGCCGACGGCGACGGCGCCGAAGATGCCGAATGCCGTGCCGCGCTCCTTGGGCTCGGTGAAGGTCGTGGTCAGCAGCGACAGCGCGGCCGGGGCGAGCAGGGCCCCGAAGGCGCCCTGCAGCGCGCGCGCGCCGACGAGGACACCGAAGCTCTGGGCGAACCCGCCGAGGAAGCTCGCGCCGGCGAAGCCGAGCAGGCCGATGACGAAGACGCGCTTGCGCCCGATGAGGTCGCCGATGCGACCACCGAGCAACAGCAGGCTGCCGAAGGCAAGCGCGTAGGCCGTGACGACCCATTGACGTGCGTCGTCGCCGAAGCCGAGCGAGTCCTGCGCCGACGGCAGCGCGATGTTCACGATCGTCGCGTCGAGGACGACCATGAGCTGGGCGATCGCGATGACGCCGAGGATGAGCCAGCGCCTGGCGTGGTGGGGATTGTCGTGAACTTCGGGCATGGCGGTACCTCGCGTTCGGGCTATGCGGAGTGCTAGTCTCCAAATGGAGTACTGATCTCCACTTGCTCTGCGGAACCGTACCACACAAGCGGAGGTTGTCTCTCCGTTTAGCTAGGATTTCACGGGTCATGAGCACATCGCCTCTTCACGACCGGCCCCTGCGCCGCGACGCCGAGCGCAACCGGCAGCGCATCCTCGAGGCCGCCCGTGACGCATTCGCCGAGGACGGCCTGGCCGTGACGCTCGACGAGATCGCGCGCCGGGCCGGCGTCGGTGTCGGGACGGTCTACCGGCGCTTCGCCGACAAGGAGCAGCTCATCGACGCGCTCTTCGAGGAGCGCATCGGCGAGGTCGTCGCACTCGCCGAGGCGGCGCTGCGCTGTGACGACGCCTGGGAGGGGCTCGTCAGCTTCCTCGATGGGGCGACGGCAGCGCACGCGGATGACCGCGGCCTCAAGGAGGTCGCGCTCTCCGGGGCGCACGGACTTGAGCGCGTTGCCCGGGCACGCGAGCTCATGGTCCCGCTCCTCACGCGCCTGGTCGCGCGGGCGCAGGAGCAGGGCACGTTGCGGCCTGACCTCGAGCCGACGGACCTCCCGCTGTTGCAGCTCATGCTCGGCTCACTCAGCGAGTGCACGCGCGACGTCGACCCGCAGGTCTGGCGGCGCTACCTCGGGATCCTCACCGACGGCCTGCGCACCCGCCGCGACAGCCCGAGCCCGCTCGCCCAGGCCGGCCTCGCGCCCGAGCAGGTGCAGCGCACGATGCGCTGCTGGCGACCCTCCCGTTAGTCGATAATCCGCGCGTGGCGGTTGCGCCTGGAGAAGGCCGGGATTATGCCGGCCGCACCGCGTGGGCGCGGAACCTCGCCGCGCCTGTTCGCGCCTTCCTCAGCACCGAAACGGGCGGCGCGATGGCGCTGCTCGCCGCCATCGTCGCCGCGCTGCTGTGGGCGAACTCGCCGTGGTCGGACTCCTACGAGTCGCTGTGGACGACGAAGCTCGCGATCACGATCGGCGACGGCGGCGGGATCTCGACTGACCTGCGCCACTGGGTCAACGAGGGCCTGATGACGTTCTTCTTCCTCGTCGTCGGACTTGAGGCCAAGCGGGAGCTCGACCTCGGCGAACTGCGCGAGCGGCGCCGGCTGGCCATCCCTGCCGTCGCCGCTATCGGCGGGATGCTCGTGCCGGTCGCCATCTACCTGACGTTCAACGCCGGCGGGCCGGGCGCGCAGGGCTGGGGCGCGGCGATGTCGACTGACACCGCCTTTGCCCTCGGCGCGCTTGCCTTGCTGACGCCGCGTGCCGCGACGCGCACGCGCGTGTTCCTCCTGTCGCTGGCCGTCGTCGACGACCTGTGCGCCCTGCTGGTCATCGCCCTCGTCTACACCGACCACGTCTCGATCGGGGCGCTCGCCGTCGCGGTCGCGTTCTTCGTTGTGCTGCTCGCGCTCAGGTACGCGCCCGCCTGGCGTCGCCCGGCGTCAGTGATCGTCGCGCTCGGCCTCTGGGTGGCGCTGTTCAAATCTGGGATCGACCCGGTGATCTCGGGGCTGCTGATCGGGCTGGCGACGAGCGCGTACCCGCCGTCGCGCGACGACCTCGAGCGGGCCACGGAGCTGGCGCGCTCGTTTCGCGAGCAGCCGACCCCCGAGCTCGCCCGGTCGGCCCAGCAAGGCGTTCTGTCGGTGATCTCGCCCAACGAGCGCCTCCAGTACGCGCTGCATCCCTGGACCAGCTACGTCGTCGTGCCACTGTTCGCGCTCGCCAACGCCGGCGTCCACGTAACCGGCCCGCTGCTCACAGACGCGGCCGGCTCGCCGATCACGCTCGGGATCCTCGCCGGCTACGTCATCGGCAAGCCGCTGGGCATCGCGGGCGCGTCGTGGATCGCGTCGCGACCGGCGCTGGGCGGCCCGCGAGCGCCGCTGAGCGGCCCGCTGCTCGCGGCCGCGGGGGCGGTCGCTGGCGTCGGCTTCACGATCTCGCTGCTGATCTCGAGCAAGGCGTTCAGCGGCCAGCAACTCGACGAGGCGAAGCTCGGGGCCCTGGCTACCGTGATCGCGGCGCCGCTCGTCGCCTGGCTGGTCCTACGGATCGTCCGCCATCTGCCGGCCGCGATGCGCGCCCGCCAGATCGCCGGCACCGCCGACGACCTCCTCGACCTCTCCGACGACGTCGATCCCGAGCGCGACCACATCCGCGGCCCCGCGGATGCGCCGGTCACCCTGCTCGAGTACGGCGACTTCGAGTGCACGTACTGCGGGCAGGCCGAGTTCGTCATCCGCGAGCTGCTGACGTCCTTCGGTGACGACGTGCGCTACGTCTGGCGCCACCTGCCGCTCAACGATGTGCATCGCTACGCCCAGATCGCCGCGGAGGCCTCGGAAGCCGCCGCCGCGCAGGGCGCCTTCTGGGAGATGTACGACGTCCTGCTCAGCCACCAGGGCAAGCTGCGCGCGGAGGACGTGGCGCGGTACGCCGAGCAGCTCGGACTCGACGCCGATCGCATCATGGAGGAGCTCCGCCGCCGCGAGCACGCGCCGCGCGTCAGCGAGGACGTCGCCGGCGCCGACGAGAGCGGCGTCTCCGGCACGCCGACCTTCTTCGTCAACGGACGCCGCCATTACGGCGCGTACGACATCGCCACGCTTACCGAGACGGTCCGAGCCTCCCGGGCTCGCGTGCGCCGAGCGGCCGGGCCTGACACTCAGCCAGTGCGGCGACGTGGAGAAGGACCAGCGTGATGGCGGGCTGAGCGCCCGGGCTGGCGGTCGTGCTTTGCTATTGCGATGGCCAGCGGGCAGGTGGTGTCGTGAGCTCGGGTCGTCGGCGACATCTACACGCTGGTCGGGCGCACTCGCGAGGTCGTCGAACTGCTGCGCGAGACGCAGGCGCGCGCCCGCTTGGAGCCCGGGTGCGTCGGCTACGCGTTTGCCGAAGTCGTCGCCGATCCGGGCCGCTACGTCGTCATCCAGGAATGGCGCGACGACGCTGCGCTCCGGGCGCACTACGCGTCGGACGCCTTGCAGGCGTACCAGGCACGCGTGGGCCCGCTCGCCGCCCGGCCGTCGGACGTGCGCATCCACCGGGTCGCACACACCCTGCATCCGCTCGACCCGGGTCCGATGGATCCGCGCACGGCGGACTGAAGCCCTCCCACCGAAGGAACTCACATGACCGATGAGAGCATCGCCGCTCGGATCGAGCGGCTCGTCAAGGAAGAACACGCCCTGCAAACCAGCGAACAGCAAGACAGCTCAGAGCCTGCTGCGCTGGAGCAGGATGCCGCTCGCCTACGCGAAGTCGAGGTCGAGCTCGATCGCTGCTGGGACCTCCTGCGACAACGCCGCGCGCTACGCGAGTCCGGAGGCGATCCCGCCGACGCCAGCGCGCGCGACGCCGATACCGTCGAGCGCTACCTGCAGTAGCCGCATCCCGCCACTCGCCAGTGCTCGCGAGCCGGGTGAAGACGCCCTGGGGCACGAGCCGGGCCTTGGTCGTCCGCGGCGAACCGGGCGTGGGCAAGACGGCGCTGCTCGAGTACATGTCGAGCAGGCGTCGGGCTGCCGCGTCGAGCGCGCCACCGGTGTCCAGTCGGAGATGGAGCCTGCCTTCGCTGACACTCGCCGGGCCGCGGGCAGGCTACCGCCGGCGCTGCAGCGCGAAGAACCCGGCGGGCTTGGCCGCTGCGCAGATCACGTACGCCGACACGGTCTGCTCATCTGGGCTGTTGTTCTCGATGAAGACGTCCCAGCCGAACGCGCCGTCGACGTCCTGGAACGGGTAGCTCGAGTTGATCGCGTAGTCCACGGCGGCCGGTGGGTCGGCGTCGGGGGCGTTCGGGGCGTTGCTGCTGAACGCGCCGCCGCCCGTCGGGATGAGCCCGGCGGGACAGAAGGCGCTGGCGATGCCCTCGTCGCCGCTCGCGACGACGACGTCCTCGGTGGCCACGTAGGTCAGCGTGCCGAAGGCGTTGGAACCGGCGGGGCCCTGGGGCCCGGGCGGGCCGGCCGGCAGCTCGCCCTTCTTGAAGTCCTTGGCGAGCAACGATTCGTTCCTGACGTCTGCACCCGTCAGCGAGCTGTTCTTGACGTCGATGCCCCTGAGCGAGCTGTTCTTGACGTCGATGCTCTTGATCGTGTTGTTCTTGATGTTGCCACTCGTGATCGTCGCCGCGGCGTAGGACGTACCGCCCAGCGCGGCCACGAGCGCGACCGATGCGATGACCGTCGAGGCGGACGGCCGCTGGAAATGACGCCTCATGGTGACTCCTCCGGTTCCCGATGGCGTGGACGCGGGACGCTACTGCGTGGGGGGACGGGGGTGGAAATAGCGACGGTCGTGGTAGAACGCACGGACGATGACCGACACGATCCGCGCGATCTTCCTCGACATGCCGGTTGTCGATGTCCCGGGCCGCCCGGAGGGCATGCTCGGCTACATGCGCTCGGAGGTTCCGCCCGAGTACCGGGAGTGGGTCGACGGCTGGGTCGAGTCGCGGGGCGGGCGGGTCATCCACGAACCGCTGATCAAGGTGCACGGCGGGACGAGCCCCGAGGCCGGTCCGGCGAGCGACGGCTACTACGCGCTGCCGCCCGCGGCGCTCGCCGAGTAGCCGCCGCCGCTACGCGGCCGGTCCGGCGTGCTGCAACGCCGCGGCGTACTGCGGCGGCGGGGTTCCGCTGGCGTGCAGCAGCCGCGGCGAAGCGCGGCCGTCGTCGGGAATGATCTCGCGCAGCCGCAGGCGCACGCGCCACTCGGCGCCGAAGTCGAACAGGTAGGCGATCCGCTGATCGACCTCGAGCGCGAGCTCGTCGAGCGGAACGAGCGCGCTCTTGGCGGTGCCGGCGCAGCGGGGCGGCATGTACTGGTCGCCGTCGCGTGCCCAGAACCTGCCGCCGAGCCAGAACGCGTAGTGGTGATCGTCGTCCCACCCGAACGCCGCCTGGATCGCGTAGTGCAGATCGACAAGCGTCAGGTCGCCGCGCACGGCGATCCTGCGGCGAACCCCTTTGACGTCCACGAGCTTCATCGTGAACACGTACGTGTGCTGCGACACTCCCGCTCCCTTTCCACTCGGCCCTGGTGGTGACCAACGGTCGCGACGCTACGGGTTGTGCAGGACGGATCGATGAATTGATGCGTGCAGCAGCTCGATCGGGTGGTGCACGGCGAGCGGGCGGCCAAGCTCGGCGGCGGCCGCGGCGATCTGCAGCGCGCAGCCGGGGTTGGCGGCGACGACCGCCTGCGCGCCGGTCTCGAGCAGGTTGCGCGCCTTGCGCCGCCCGAGCTCGGCGGCCGGCTCGGGCTTGAGCAGGTTGTAGACGCCGGCCGAGCCGCAGCAGATCTCCCACTCCGCCGGCTCGAGCAGCTCGACCCCCGGGATCGAGCGCAGCAGGTCGCGCGGCGGCGTGCGCACGCCCTGGGCGTGGGCGAGGTGACAGGCGTCGTGGTAGACGACGCGCAGCGGCAGCGGATGGCGCTCGGCGCGCGGCTCGTGCTCGGCGAGCAGCTCGGTGACATCGCGCACGCGCGCGGAGAACGCCGCCGCCCGCTCCGCCCACTCCGGGTCATCGCGCAGCAGGTGGCCGTAGTCCTTCAGCGCGGCGCCGCAGCCAGCGGCGTTCACCGCGACGACGTCGTAGCCCTCGAACGCGGCGATCGTCTCTCGCGCGCGCACCCGCGCGGGGTCGTCCTCGCCGGAGTGCAGCTGCAGCGCGCCGCAGCAGTCCGGCCGCGCCGGCGCGTGGACCTCCCAGCCCTCGGCCGCGAGCACGTCGACCGTCGCCTCGTTGACGCCGGCGAAGAAGACGCGCTGGACGCAGCCCTGGAGCAGGCCGACGC
>JBOGYT010000357.1:0-10711 GCA_050696955.1 Solirubrobacteraceae bacterium
CAGACACCGCCGCCGCGGACCGGCCTGACGCCGGCCGCATGCACCGCGCTGCGGCCTCGCAGCTGCCACGCGTGAGCGCGCGGTCGTGGCGAACTCGGGGCTGCATGCGCCCCCGTCTGCGCCACGATCGCCAGGATCCGCTTGCGCGGGAACCTGCCCCGATGCTCCCCGACGTGCTGCGCGCCGCAAGGTTCCGTCGCGATCTCCGCGATGCCCGGCCGCCAGGCGCGGATCGAGCGCCGGGAGACCACGGACACTCGCAGCTACCACGCGGGTATCACGAAGCGCTGCTCTGACTCCTTAGCAGCAGGCGCGTCGGCACTCGACGTTTGTTTGTTTCAAATCACGCAAGGTTCAGCAGCGGCTCTTCCGAGCCGAATCACATCCCGAAATGAGCCATCACCACCCGACCATCAGCCCCGTGGAACGCGACTGCATCTGCCTGATGCGCGGCCCGAGCGGCCCGCACATCGCGCAGTGCGATTCGCGGTACCGCGCGAAGTTCTTCGGCGCCTGGGGCGCCGAGCGCTTCCTGTTCTACGGCGCGCCCGGCGGCGGCGTGTGGTCACGCCCCGACCGCCAGGCTGCCTGAGGCTCGTTTCCGCTCACGAGTGCGGTCGCCCGCGCGCGCCCGTTCTGCGGCGTGCGCGCCGCCGCCAGCTCGCCGAGGAACGCGTCGAGCGGCAGCGGTCGCCCGAGGTGGTAGCCCTGGCCGTAGTCGACGCCGAGGCGGCGCAGCAGGTCGACGGTCTGCTCGTCGCCGACGTGCTCCGCGACCGTCTGCTTGCCCAGCCCCTGCGCGATCGACACGACCGCCTGGATGACGAGCCGGTCGCTCTCCGTGGCCAGGCACTCGCGCACGAACTCGCCGTCGATCTTCAGCAGGTCGAAGCCGACGTGCTTGAGGTAGTAGAACGAGCCGAAGCCGGCGCCGAAGTCATCGAGCGCGAAACGGCAGCCCAGCCGCGCGAGCTGCTCTGAGAACTCGCACGCCTTGGCCATGTTCGCGATCGCCGCGGTCTCGGTGATCTCGAAGATCACGCGCGAGGGATCGAGCCCGGTCTCGTGCAGCTCGCGCTCGATCAGGTCGAGGATCGCGGGGTTGCCGATCGACGCGCCGGAGAGGTTGATCTCGATTCGCGGATCGCCGATCGCGCCCCCGCAGACGGCCACCGCCCGCAGCGCCTTGGGCACGGTGATCGCGTCGATCTGCCCGATCATCCCCAGCCGCTCCGCGGTCGACAGGAACGCGCTCGGCGGGATG
Organism: Solirubrobacteraceae bacterium; assembly: GCA_050696955.1. Lineage (GTDB taxonomy): Bacteria > Actinomycetota > Thermoleophilia > Solirubrobacterales > Solirubrobacteraceae > CADCVQ01. The sequence goes on from JBOGYT010000357.1 coordinate 1,265, forward strand.
AGGTCGCCGTGGTCGTCGCGCATGCGCAGGAGGACCTCGAACTGCGTCGCGTTGCCGGTGGCGAGCTCGAGGATCGGCTGCGCGACGAGCGTGAAGCGCTCCTCGTCGATGGCGACGCGGATGCGCTCGGCCCACGTGATACGCCCGTGCATGCGCACCTGCGCGTCCTCGCCCGTGCGGTGCATCGCGACCTGGTTGCGGCCCGCCTCCTTCGCGTCGTACATCGCGAGGTCGGCGCTGACGAGCACGTCCTCGCCGCTGAGACCGTCGCTGCCTTCGAACATCGCGACGCCGATACTCGCCGTGATCGTGCGGTCGCCGGCGCCGGGCACCGCCATCCGCTCGGCCCGCAGCGCGTCGAGCAGGCTCTCCGCCACGCCGACCGCCGTGCGCTGGTCGGCCCGCGGCAGGAAGACGGCGAACTCGTCGCCACCGAGCCGCGCGAGCACGTCGCTCTCGCGCAGCCGGCCCGCCAGCACCTTCGCGACGCGCGCGATGAGCTGATCGCCGGCCTGGTGGCCGAGCGTGTCGTTGACGTACTTGAAGTGGTCGAGGTCGAGCAGCAGCAGCGCCCCGTCGCTCCCGTAGCGGCGCACGATGTCGGCGTGCGCGTCGAGCTGGCCGGCGAAGCTCGAGCGGTTGTGCAGGCCCGTCAGCGGGTCGTGCGTGGCGAGGTAGTGCAGGTTCTCCTCGTAGCGCCGCCGGTGCGTGATGTCCTGCGCCTGGACGAGGAAGCGCAGCGCCTCGCCGGTGCCGTCGCGAACGACCGTCGTCTGGACCGCGGCCCAGATGTGCTCGCCGGTCCCGCGCACGAAGCGCGTCTCCATCTTGTACTGCGTGCGCTCACCGGCCAGCAGCGCCGCGATCGCCCGCCCGTCGTAGCCGCCGTCCTCGGGATGGGTGAGCGTGTCGAGGTGCACGCCCGTGAGCTGCCCCGGCGAGCGCCCGGTGAGCGCGCACAGCGCGTCGTTGACGCGCACGACGCGGCCGGTCTCGTCGGTGAGGGCCATGCCGATCGGCGAGCCGTCGAAGACGCCACGGAAGAGCTCCTCGGCGGCGGTCAGCTCGGCCACGGCGCGGTTGCGCTCGCTGATGTCACGGATCGCGCTCGACACGAGCAGCCCCTCGTCGGTCTCGAGCGGGCTGAGGCTGATCTCGATGGGAAACTCGCTGCCGTCCTTGCGCAGCCCGTAGAGCTCGACGCCGATGCTCATGGCGCGCGCATCGGGGTCGCGCATGTAGCGCTTCATGTTGTTGCGGTACTCGGCGCGCAGGCGCTGGGGGACGAGATCGCTGACGTTCTGCCCGATGATCTCGCGGCGCTTGTAGCCGAACAGCTGCTCGGCCTGCGCGTTGACCAGCGCGATGTGGCTGTGCGCGTCGACGATCACCATCGCCTCCGGGGCGGACTCGAGCAGGGCGCGGAACTTGCGCTCCGAGCGCCACAGCAGCCGGTCGCCGCGCAGCAGGCGCCGGGCGAACCGGTAGTAGCCTCGCTTGACCCGATAGACGATCCAGCGGACGATCTCGCCGAGCGTGACCATCGCCTAGGAGCGTTTCGCGTAGCCGCTGCGCAGCTCGGGCCCCGGCCGGCGCCAATCGGGCTCCTCGTCGAACTTCAGCACGAGGTTGCGCTTGCGGAAATGGCGAAACAGCGGGCCGTAGGTGAAGCGCTGGAAGTTCGCCCCGAAGTTGCCCCACGGGTCGGGGTCCATGAACGGCATGAACTTGTCGGGGAAGCCCGGCATCGTGCAGCCGATGCAGATTCCGCCGGCGTTCGGGCAGCCGCCTATGCCGTTCACCCAGCCGCGGGCGGGGACGTTGCAGCGCGTGATCGGTCCCTTGCAGCCGAGCTTGACGAGGCAGCGCGAGTCGTTGCCGTACGTCTTGGCGAACAGGCCCTGCTCGGTGAAGCCCGCGCGGCCGCAGCCCTCGCGGACGGTCCGCTCGAACAGCCGCGTCGGGCGCAGCTTGGCATCGAGCTCGGGCGCCGGTCCGACGCCGGCGATGAACTGCACGAGCTCGAGCAGGATGCTCGTCATGTTGTCGGGCTGCGTCGGGCAGCCCGGCAGGCAGACGATCGGCACGCCGGACTTCGCGCGCCATTCCCAGCCGAGGTAGTCGGGCAGGCCCATCGCGCCGGTCGGGTTGTTCTTCATCGCGGGGACGCCGCCGTAGGTCGCGCATGTGCCGACCGCCATGACCGCGGCGGCCTTCGGCGCCAGGCGATCGATCCACTCGTTGACCGTGATGGGCTGGCCGTCGACGGGGTCGACGCCGAACCCGGTCCAGTGCCCGTCGCCGTTGATGCGCTCGTTGCCGATCGCACCCTCGAGGACGAGCACGAACGGGTCGAGCGCGCCGTCCTCGGCGTCGTACCACGCGCGCATGAAGTCCTCGCCGACCTCGAAGGCGAGCACCGGGATGTGCAGCACGATCTTCGGACAGCCGGGAATGACGCCGCTGAGGAGGTCCTCGAGGCTCGGGCTCGTGGCGGAGGTGATGGCCACCGACTCCCCGTCGCAGCCCAGCCCGCCGGACATCCACAGGACGTGAACGGTCGGCTCCTCGGGCTCGCCGGGTGCGGGGTCCATAGTCCCTCATCGTCAGAACGCGGACGTTTGGTCGATACGACACTTGTCCGCTCCACTGTGAGGCGTGTCCTAGACGGTCCGATCCTCGGTGTGCTCGGTCGCCGGGGCGTGGCCGAGATGTGCACGACGACCGCGTCGGCGTCGAGTCGCGGCCCTTCCAGACGACGATCGTCATCGGCACCGCGCTCGCGCTGGTATCGCGCGGTGATCGCGGCTGGACCGCTGTCGGTCATCGCGCTGCTCGCCGGCTGGACGGCGACGGAGGTGGGCCGCCGGCCGTGGATCGTCTACGAGGTCATGCGCAGCTCGAACTCGGTCACGAGCGCCGACGGGTTGTGGGCGGCGTTCGGCGTGCTCGTGTGCGTCTGCATCGCGCTCACGGTGGCCATCGTCTGGCTGCTGCGCCGCCTCGCGCGCGGGCCGCTCGAGGACTCGCCGACGCCTGCCTTGCGCTGATCGTCACCGACGTGACCGCGTACTTCGTCCTCGGCGGCGCGGGCTTCTGGGACCTCACCGCCGGCAGCGCCCGGCGCGGGCACCGGATCCGGGCGCTCGTACAACGCTCGATGGGTCCCGTTTGGGAGGCCAACCACGTCGGGCTCATCTTCGTGCTCGTCGTGTCGTGGACGGCGTTCCCGGTCCCCGTCGGATCGGCGATGTCGACACTCCATCTCCCGGCGCGCCTGCTCGGCGCCGCCTTCGCGGTGGCGTCGGTGACACGCCGTTCTGTCTCGGCGCGTCCGCCGGCGGGATCGGCTCCGGTCGCGTACCGGTCGGCTCCGCGGCCGGCTCGGCGATGGACTCGTGGCTGAACCCGACGTCGATCACGATCGGTGCGCTGGCGGTCGTCACCGGCGCCTACCTCGCCGCGGCCCACATGGCCGCCGACGCGGCACGCGACGGCTGGCCGACCTCGAGCGGGCGTTCCGGCTGCGAGCGCTCGCGGCCGGCGTGGTCGTCGGCGCGATCGCGATCGGCGCGCTGTTCGTCCTGCGCTCCGACGCGCGCGAGCTGTGCAACGAGCTCGCGTCCGGTACGGCGGTGGTCTGCCTGGCTGGCTCCGCGATCGCCGGCGCGCTGACGCTCTGGCTCGTCTGGCGCCGCCGCTACGCGCTGGCACGGTACGGCGCGGCGGCCGCTGTCGGGGCGATCACGCTCGGCTGGGCGCTGGCGAAGTACCCCGACCTCCTCCCCGGACACCTGACGGTCGACGACGCGGCGGCGACACGGCCGACGCTTGTCGCCTGCTGTCGGCAGTCGGGGTCGGATCGAGCCGACGCTCGTCGCCCGTACAGGCTCGCCACCCGCGGCGAGCTCGAGGAGCCGTTCGACGAGGTGGATCGTCACGTCACGTCGCTCGGCGCGAGCGGGGGCGCCGCGTGAGCCCGCGCGCCCTGCGGATGCTGGTCGGCTTCAGTCCAGCCTGTTTGCCTTCATCGTCGCGGGCCTGCTCCCATCGCCGATCCGGCGTTCCTGGGTCCCGACGGGGAACCGACCGATGGCGTCAGAGCAGCGCGAGCGGCTCCGGACCGGACGGCGGGGGAAACGCCCGATCCAGCTCTGCCAGATCCGCCGGCGACAGACGCAGGTCCAGCGCGGCCCGGTTATCGATGACGTGCCGCGGGGTCGCGGCCTTCGGGATCGCCGACACCACGTCGATCCGCAGCACCCACGCGAGCGCCATCTGAGCCGCCGTCGCGCCGTGCCTTTCGGCGACCGCGTGGAGCGCGGGATGGCGCAGGAGCCGGCCCTGCTCGATCGGCGAGTAGGCCATGATCGGCCGGCCGTGGTCCAGGCACCAGGGCAGCAGGTCCCACTCGATACCGCGGCGCGTGAGGTTGTAGAGCACCTGATCGGTCTGCACGCCGTCGCCCCCCGGCACCTGCAGCAGCTCGGTCATGTCGGAGAGGTCGAAGTTGCTGACCCCCCAATGACGGATCCGGCCGTCGCTCTGAAGCTCCTCGAACGCGGCGACCGTCTCGGCGAGCGGCACGTGCCCGCGCCAGTGCAGGAGGTACAGATCGAGGTAGTCGGTGCCGAGGCGCTGCAGGCTTCCCTCGCAGGCGACGATCGTCCCGTTGCGCGTCGCGTGCTGGGGGAGCACCTTGCTGACGAGGAAGACCTCCTCCCGGCGCCCGGCGATCGCCTCGCCGACGAGCCGCTCGCTCGCGCCGTCGCCGTACATCTCCGCGGTGTCGATGAGCGTCATGCCGAGGTCGAGGCCGAGCCGCAACGCCGCGATCTCGGCCCTTGCCGGATGGAGCCCCTCCCCCATCCGCCACGTGCCCTGGCCCAGCACGGGCATCGTGGCGCCGGACGGCAGCCGGGTCGTGCGGATCGTCGCGATGGACATGCGAGTTGCTCTTGTACCCACGTGGCATATCTGCACGCCTGTCGACTACGGCGCCTTCATCTCGTTCGTCGAGCAGGCTGCGGGCGCGGATCGCGAGCGCGCCGAGCGGGCTGCCAGGGCGACGCTCGAGACGATCGCCGAGCGGATCTCCGCCGGTGAGGCGCGCCACCTCGCCGCCCAGCTTTCGCCCGAGCTTTCGCCCTGGCTGCACGCCGAGACGCGCTCGGAGCCGTTGGATGTCGACGAGCTCCTGCGCCGCGTCGCCGCACGCGAGGGCGTCGACCTGCCGACGACCGAGCGCGACTCCCGGATCGTCCTGGCGGCCCTCGAGCTCGCCGTCGGCCCGCGCGAGCTGCTCGAGTTCGTCGACGTCACCGTGCTGCTGCCGGACGATTACGTCGCCGCTGCCGCGCTGAGGGACGAAACCGCAGCGATGATGGAAGGGGTTCGGATCCTCGCTGGCCACGTGCATTCGTGACGGATCTCGACTGGCTGCGTCGAGAGGTGTCACCAACGCATGGCATACGTGCATTCGTGACGGATCTCGAAGCGCGGACGCGTGAGGTGTCACAAACGCACGTGCGCGAGCCATGCCGCGCGGCCGCGGGTCTCTTCGAACAGCATCGATAAGGGTTGCGGGTGCAAACGGCGTGCCGGCTCGACGCCGATGGGCTTTCGGGGAGGGTGGTAGGGATTACTGCCCGCTGCGACGCTGCGGGGGGAAACCACTGCCACCCAGCGATCGTCGTCCCCGCCGTCGCGACGATCACGACGGCGGTCTTCGTCGGCTGGATCCATCATCATCGCCGGCGCGATCATGGGCGCGCACGCGTGGTCCCAGCGCGCGACCGGGAACGTCGGCTGGCGCATGCTCAACGCCGTGCTGACCATCATCGCGGGCTTCCTGCTCGTCCTCTGGTTCTTCATAACCGGGCGGGATCGCGCTCGCCGCCGCGATGCAGGCGCGCGGGACTCCCGGCAACGGATGGATCGTGTCGACGGCGTCGGGTCGGTCATCCTCGGCACGCCCATCCTCATCGACTTCCCAGCTCAGCGGCCTGGGCGATCGGGCTGCTCGTCGGATCAGCCTCGTCTTCTGGGACGTGCGGGCGCTGAGGGCGGCAGGGCTTCTGAAGAAGCCCTGACGGCATAGGCTGGGCGTCGTGGACGTCGCGATCGCCGGCGGGCATGGCAAGATCGCGCGCCGCCTCGCGCGGCTGCTCGTCGCGCGCGGCGACCGCGTCCGCGGCCTGATCCGCAAGCCCGACCACGCCGACGACCTGCGCGCCGACGGCAGCGAGCCGGTGGTGTGCGACATCGAGCACGCGACCGCCGCGCAGATCGCGCTCGCGATCGACGGCGCCGACGTGGTCGTCTTCGCCGCCGGCGCCGGGCCCGGGAGCGGCCCCGAACGCAAGTGGACGGTCGACCGCGACGGAGCGATCAAGCTCATCGACGCCGCGCGCGCGGACGCGATCGATCGCTACCTCATGATCAGCTCCGTCGGCGCCGAGAACCCGCCGGACGGCGATGACGTCTTCAGCGTCTACCTGCGCGCGAAGGCCGAGGCCGATCGTGCGCTCATGGAGAGCGGCCTCGACTGGACGATCGGGCGCCCGGACTTCCTGCAGGACGACCCCGACCCCGACCCCGGCCGCGGCCGCGTGCGGATCTCGACCGAGCCGTTTCGCAGCAAGGCGCCGCGCGACGACGTGGCGGCGGTGCTCGCGGTGACGCTGCACGAGCCGCGCTCCGTGCAGCGGATCCTCTACGTCGGCTCCGGCGACGATCCGATCGAGGACGCCCTCGCTGCGGCGCTGGCGTAGCCTGGGTTTGATGGAGGCAAAGCAGATCGCCCGGGGCGCCGGCACCGCCCTCGGCCTCGTCGGAGCAGCGGTCGTCGCCCGGCGTGCGGCGCGCTCGCCGGCGATCTGGCTCGTGCGCATGAGCGGCACGACGATCAGCACGCCCGACGCCGTCGGCTGGGTGACGGACTTCCTCAACGCCGCCTACTACGCCCGCCCGGCCAACCTGCGCGAAGTCGAGGACCTGCGGATCGCGTGCTCGATCCTCACGACGCGCTGGCACCGCAAGGGCCACCACCGCCTGCACGCCCACGACGTCCTGGCGTTTCATCGCGCGTTCGTCCGCGGCCGCCTCTCCGACCGGGCGCACAAGCCGCGCGGCACGCTGAACCGCGAGCAGCTGTTCGAGGGCGCGTTGCATCTCTTCGGGCCGTGGTTCCCCGAGGCCTACCTCGATGACGGGCGCCGGGCGCACGGGATCGCGTTCGAGGACGACGCCGACCGCGCGTCCTACCGCCCCGATTTCCGGCTGCGCCACGCGAAGCTCGGCGAGCCGACGCCGCCGCAGAACGACCTCAGCGAGCAGGTCTGGCACACGTATGACCCGGTTCCCGCGCCGTCGGCCGATCGGGTCATGGCGCTGCTTCTGCGGCCCGAGCGCTGGCCGGACTTCGCCAGCGACCTCGGGCGCTTCACGGCCGTGCGCTCGGGCGGCCTGCCCGGCCAGGCGTTCGAGATCGAGATCATGATGCCGCTGACGCCACGCACGCCGACCTTCCTGCGCGGCTACGTCACCGCGACCCGCGTGGTGGGGCTCGACGACGGCGACCCGATCGAACCGTACGCGGACGACCTCAACGACCGGATGGTCCGCGCCGGCCGCGACCAGCCGCCGCCGTTTCCGCCGGGCTGCACCCCGCGGCTGGCGATCGAGCTGACGACGCACGAGGGCCACTTCATGGGCCGCGGGCGAAACCGCCTGCTGCTCTTCGAGCAGGACGGCAGGGCCTACCTGCGTGCCGCCGGTACCTGGGACGACATGCCGATCTCGCTGGAGACCGCCTACCGCACCGCGGGCCGCCAGGCGCAGCAGGCCTTCTGGGGCGACGAGCACCCCAACTCGAGCATGCTGCATCAGATCGCCGGGCGCGCAGAGTCCGATGAACACGCCTGACGCCGTCGTGGTCGGCTCCGGCCCGAACGGGCTTGTCGCGGCGATCACGCTCGCCAGGGCGGGCCGCTCGGTGCTCGTGCTCGAGGCCAACGCGACGCTCGGCGGCTCGGTCGCGACCGCCGAGCTGACCCTGCCGGGCTTTCACCACGACGTCTTCTCGGCGGTCTACCCCGCCACGGTGGCGTCCCCCGTCCTGGCCGAGCTGCCGCTCGAACACCACGGACTGCACTGGATCCAGCCCGAGCTGGCGATGGCCCACCCGCTGCACGGCGGCCGGGCGGCGGTCCTGTCGCGGGATCTCGCCCGCACCGTCGCGAGCCTCGACGCGCTGGCGGACGGCGACGGCCGCCGCTGGCAGGCGCTCGTCGATCCCTACCTGCGCAGCTTCGAGGCGGTCCGGGAGACGATGCTCGCGGGCTTTCCCCCGATCGGCGGGCCGGCGAAGCTCGCGGCCGCGTTCAAGTACGAGGGGATGCTCGAGTTCGTGCGGCTCGTGCTGATGTCGGCCAAGACGCTGGCCGGCGAATGCCTCCACGGCGAAGGCGAGGCATGGCTGTACGGATCGGCTCTGCACGGCGACGCGCCGATCGACGCCGCCGGCAGCGCGATCTCCGGCATGTACCTCAACCTGCTCGGACACACGGTCGGCTGGCCCAGCCCCGAGGCCGGCGCGGGCCGGATCACCGACGCGCTCGTCGGCCACCTGCACGAGCTGGGCGGACAGACTCAGGCCGCCGCCCGGGTGCAGCGCGTGCTCACGCGCCGCGGCCGCGTCGCCGCTGTCGAGATCGAGGGCGGCGAACTCGTCGAGACGAAGATCGTGATCGCGTCGACCACGCCCCACGGGCTTCTGGCGCTGGCGGGCGACGCGCTCGGCGACCGCTATACGCGCAAGGCGATGCGCTTTCGCTACGGCCCGCAGACGTTCAAGATCGACTGGGCGCTCGACGGCCCGATCCCATGGGAGAGCGCGGACGCGCGGGTGGCTGGCACCGTGCACGTCGGCGGCCCCGCGATCGAGCTGCGGGTCGCGCTCGGCGAGGTCGCGCGCGGGCGCCTGCCCGAGCAGCCGTTCCTGCTCTCCGGTCAGCAGACGATCGCCGACCCGACCCGCGCGCCGGCCGGCAAGCACACCGCCTGGGCGTACACGCACACCCCGTCCGGCGTCGACTGGAACGCCGAGCGCGAGCCGTTCGCCGACACCGTCGAGCGCCAGATCGAGCGCTTCGCGCCGGGCTTCCGCGACCTGATCCTCGCGCGCCACGTCATGGCGCCAGCGGACCTCGAGCGCTGCAACGCGAACCTCGTCGGCGGCGACGTCGGCGGCGGCAGCTACGACCTCGACCAGCTTATCTTCCGGCCGGTGCCCTCGCTGACCCCGTACAGCACGCCGGTCCGTGGCCTGTACATCGGCAGCGCCTCGACGTTCCCCGGCGGCGCGGTGCACGGCGTGTGCGGCGACGCGGCGGCGCGGCACGCGCTGGCCGACGCCCGGGTGCGGCGCTACTGAGCGCGTGTACT
>JBOGYT010000358.1:0-4181 GCA_050696955.1 Solirubrobacteraceae bacterium
GTCCGGCACGACGCGCTGCGCCGGCAACGGCGCCGACGCGCGCGCCGGGGCGGGCGCGCCGCTCGGCAGCTTCATGACGGTTCCGGTGAGCAGCTGCGCGGTGGCCGAGAGGCCGTTCATGTAGGCCATCTGCGCGACCGGGACGCCGGTCTGCGCGGCGAGCCCGGTCAGGGTGTCGCCCGATCGGACGATGTAGGCGCCCTGCGGCGGCGGGGCGCCGGTGCCGGCCGTCGCGGCCGGCGTGATCCCGCTCCGCGCGAGCGCGGCCGCTCCCTCCGTCACCGTCGGCACGAGGATCGTCGAGCCCAGCACGACGTGCGCGTCCTCGGCGAGCCCGTTGTAGGCCGCCACGGTGCGGGTCGTCAGGTTGTTCTGCGCCGCGATCGACCACAGCGTCTCGCCTGGGCCGACGACGCGGGCGACATGAGCGCTCGCGGACGGGGCCAGAACCAGCGTGGCGAAAGCGGCAAGGACGATGAATCGCAGGGGGCGCATGTGCTCCTCTTCCTAGGGTTCGAACCCTAGGTTGCCTCGCACCTCCGCCGCCTGCACGCCGCCGCGCGTGTTTACGTCACCCTGCAAAAGGCGCTGCAAATCCCCTTCAAACCGAAAACGGATCCGAACGCGCCAGGTCGCCGTCAGTCCTTGGTCGTCATGATCAGCAGGCCAAGCACGACCGCGGCCGTGAACAGCACTGCGCCGCTGATCGCCTCGATCGCGTAGAGCGTCGCGATCCGCGAGCGGCCTTCGCGGGTGCACTCCCACGCGCGCGTCGCGCCGTGGACGACCATGCCCCAGGCCACGGTCACCGCGAGGACGGCGAGCGGCGCGGCCAGCGCGAGCTCCTCCAGCGCTTTCGTGTTGATCGCCGCGATCATGCGTCCGCCGGCGCGGTGGTCAGGGCGGGCCCGCGGCGAAGCCGCTTGCCGAAGATCGCCGCCATCAGCGCGACCAGACACACCGAGATCAGCATGGGACCGAGCGCACCGGCGCCGAAGATGCTGCTCAGACCGTACGTCAGCGCGCCCACGGCACCCGCGGCCGGGAGCGTCAGGAGCCACGCGAGGAGGATGTTGCCGGCGAGGCCCCAGCGCACGGCGGACAGGCGCTTGGCCGCGCCGGCGCCGAGCACGGCGCCCGTGATCGAGTGCGTCGTGGACAGCGGGAAGCCGAGGTGCGAGGCCGTGAGCAGCACCGCAGACCCGCCGGTCTGGGCGGCGAAGCCCTGGGCCGGGTCCATCTTGAAGATCCGGCTTCCCATCGTGCGGATGATCCGCCAGCCGCCGCTGTAGGTGCCCAGCGCGATCGCCGTGGCGGCGGACACGATGACCCAGGTCGGCGGCTCCGGGTTCGGTCCTGAGAGCGTGCCGTTGGCGACGAGCGCGAGCGTGATGATGCCCATCGTCTTCTGCGCGTCGTTGGTCCCGTGCGAGAGCGACAGCAGGCTCGCGCTGACGATCTGCCCGAGCCGGTAGCCGCGCTTGACGGGCCCCGGCGGCAGCCGTCCGACCATCCGGTACGTGATGAGGATCGCCATCCCGGCGGCGAGGAAGGCGATGACGGGCGCCACGAGCGCGGGGACGATGACCTTCTCGACGAGGCCCTCGCCGAGGACGGCCTTCGTTCCCTCGGCCGCGAGCGCGGCCCCGACGACCCCTCCGATCAGCGCATGCGACGAGCTCGACGGCAGGCCGAAGTACCACGTCAGGAGGTTCCAGAAGATCGCGCCGATGAGGCCCGCGAAGATGACCGTCGTCGTCACGATCTCGGCATCGACGATCCCGGAGGCGACCGTCGCCGCCACCTTGATCGAGATGAACGCCCCGACGAAGTTCAGGATCGCCGCGAGCGTGACCGCGGTGCGCGGCGCCAGCGCGCGCGTCGAGATCGAGGTCGCAACCGCGTTCGCGGTGTCGTGAAAGCCGTTCGTGAAGTCGAACGCCAGCGCCGTCGCGACGACGATGACGAGGATGATGTCGCTGTCCACGAGTACGTCGGTAGGGCGTTATGAGTTCTTTGCGACGATGTTCGCGAGCACGTTGGCGAGGTGCTCGGTGGCGTCGATTGCCTCCTCGAGGCGTTCGAAGATGTCCTTCCAGCGAATCACGACCATCGGATCGATGCCCGTCTGGAACAGGGAGGCGACCGCCTCCCGCGTGACGCGGTCGCCGTCGGTCTCCAGCCTGTGCACCTCGGTCGTGAAGTGCGACACGTCCTTGAAGCCGCGCAGGCGCGGCATCGCCTCGTCAAGCTGGCGGCAGCACTCCATGAGGAGGTGCGCCAGCCGCTGCGCCTGCACCATCGGCGCCTCGATCTTGTAGAGCCCGAGGTAGTCGGCGACCTCCTCGGTCAGGTCGACGATGTCATCGAGGCCCGACGCGAGCGCGAGGATGTCCTCGGCATCGATCGGGGTGACGAACGTCGAGTTCAGCCGCTGGATGAGGTCGTACGTGATCCGGTCGCCCTCCTGCTCGCAGAGCAGGACGTCGCGCGCGAGGTCGGCCCGCTCCGGGTAGTCGGCCAGCATCTCGTCGAGCAGCTCTGCGGCCCGCAGGGCGTTCGTCGCGGATTCCTCGAAGAGATCGAAGAACGCGCTGTCCTTCGGGGCGAACACCTGTGACAGGCGCATGGGCGCGGCAGTCTACGTCAGGCGCTGGCGGAAGGCCGAGAACTCCTCGTGATCGATCGAGTATCCGTGCTCCGGCTCCGGATACGCGTGGCTGCGCACGTCGTCGGCGAACGCGGCGACACCCGCGACCATCTCGTCCTGAAGGTCGGCGTAGCGCTTGACGAAGCGCGCGCCCAGGCCCTCGCGGATGCCGAGCAGATCGTGGAACACGAGGACCTGGCCGTCCGTCGCGGGACCGGCGCCGATCCCGATGACGGGGATCTCGATGCGCGTCATGAGCTCCGCCGCGACCTGCGACGGGATCGCCTCGAAGACGATCGCAAAGCAGCCGGCGTCCTGTAGCGCGAGCGCCTCCGCGGCGATGCGCGCGGCGTTCTCCGCGGTGCGCCCCTGGGCGCGGTAGCCGCCGAGCGCGGTGGCGGTCTGCGGCGTCAGGCCGACGTGGCCCATGACGGGAATGCCGGCGCCGCTGATCGCCCCGGCGCGGGCGGCCGAGGTCGGGCCACCGCCCTCGAGCTTGACCGCATCGCAGCCGGCCTGCTTGACGAAGCGCACGGCGTTGGCGATCGCCTGCTCGTCGGACACCTCGTAGGAGCCGAAGGGCATGTCGCCCACGAGAAGCGGCGTTCGCAGCCCGCGGCGCACGGCCTTGGCGAGCATGAGCATCTCGTCGAGCTCGACCGGGACGGTCGACGGGTAGCCGAGCACGGTCATCGCGCCCGAGTCGCCGACGAGCACGACATCGACGCCCGCGGCCTCGGCGGCGCGCGCGCTCGGGAAGTCGTAGGCGGTGACCATCACGATCGGCTCGCCGAGCCGCTTCATCTCCGCCAGGCGCGGGAGCGTGACCGGCAGCCGGTCAGGCGCGCGGGCGGCGGAGATCTGGCTTGGATGCGTGGACATCAGCGTTCCTCCTGCGAGGTCAGCAGGGTGGCGACCGCGGCATCGACGTCGATGATCTCGTTCGTGTGAGCGCGCACGTGCACGACGCGCGGCGCGTAGGACTCGAGCTCCGCGCGGTCGTACTGCGCGTAGGAGATGACGATGATCGTGTCGCCGCGGTGCACGAGGCGGGCGGCGGCGCCGTTGACCTGCATGGCGCCCGAGCCCGGCTCGCCGGCGATGACGTAGGTCTCGAAGCGGGCGCCGTTGTCGATATCGACGACGTGGACCTGCTCGTGCTCGAGGATGTCGGCCGCGTCGAGCAGGTCCTGGTCGATCGTGATCGATCCGACGTAGTGCAGATCGCAGTCGGTCACCGTCGCGCGGTGGATCTTGGACTTGAGCATCGTTCGCTGCATGCGTGTCAATGACTCCGGTTCGGGGTGAGGATCTCGTTGTCGATGAGGCGCACGTCTCCGACCCGCGCGGCGACGGCGGCGAGCACCGGCTCGCCGTTCAGCTCGGGGACGGGGGTGAAGCGGTCGGGCGCGACGAGCGCGAGGTACTCGGGCTCGACATCCAGGTCGCTCATCGCCGCGCGCCCGGCGGCGGTGATCGCGGACGGGTCGCGCTCGCCGGCCTCGATGGCGGCGGCGACCGCGTCCAGCCC
>JBOGYT010000359.1:0-13037 GCA_050696955.1 Solirubrobacteraceae bacterium
GCATTGACCTCGAGACGGCGCTCGTCGCCACGGGGTTCGCCTACGACGCGAGCGTGCGGGCCGCCCAGGCGCAGGTCATCGCCAGCCTGCTGCCGCGCGTGCGCGACGTGCGCCGCATGGGCAGCGCCGCACTCGACCTCGCCTGGACGGCCGCGGGCCGCTTCGACGCCTTCTACGAACGCGGCGTGCAGGCGTGGGACACGGCGGCCGGCACCGTGCTGTGCGAGTGCGCCGGGCTGGCGGTCCGCGAGCTGGCGGCGACGGACGAGCTGCCGCCGGGCGTGGTCGTCGCGCCGCCCGCGCTGATCGAGGAGCTGCAGTCGATCGTGGGGTAGTCGGGCGGCCTAGACTTTCGGGCCCGCCCGGGTGTCCAAATTGGCAAAGGAGGCGGTTTCAAAAGCCGCTGCTCTTCGGAGCTTGTGGGTTCGAGTCCCACCCCGGGTATCGCCGCGTTGGCCGTCCGGGCGTTGTGCTGACATGGGAACGTGCGTTCGCTTGAAGAGGTCCTTCACGTACTGGCGCTCTCGGCTCGCGGGCTCAACAGCTGCGAGATCTCCCGGGTCAGCGGGATTCCTCGGAGCACCGTCCGGGACTGGCGCCGCGGCGCCGTGCCGGCAGCGTTCAGATCCGACGGCGGGCCTGACGCTCGCCGCTCGTGTCCCGGGTGCGGCCACTCCTCGCACACGTTCGAGTGGTGCCCGGCCGCACCATATGCGTATCTGCTCGGTCTGTACCTCGGCGATGGCTGTCTCTCTGTGCACCCCCGCGCCGTCTACAAGCTGCGGATCGCGCTCGACGCGCGGTATCCCCAGATCATCGACGAATGCGCGGCGGCGATGCGCGCCGTCATGCCGTCCAATCGCTCCAGTCGCGTGCGAATCGAGGGCGGAATCGAGGTCATCTGCTACTCGAAGCACTGGCCGTGCCTCTTTCCCCAGCACGGCCCGGGCCGGAAGCACGAGCGCGCGATCACCCTGACCACATGGCAGCGCGAGATCGTGGCGAGGCACACGCGCGAGCTCCTGCGCGGGCTGATCCATTCCGACGGCTCGCGCCACCTCAACACCGTGCGCTCGCCCGCGGGCAAGACGTATGCCTATCCGCGCTACGAGTTCAGCAATCGCTCGGCGGACATCCACCGCATCTTCACGGACGCCTGCGATCTCCTCGGCATCCAGTGGCGCCGGATGAACAGGTGGAACATCTCGGTCGCCCGCCGCGAGTCGGTCGCCCGGCTCGACGCGTTCATCGGGCCCAAGCGCTGATCAGGCCGGCTGGGCGAGCCGCAGCGTGCCGTCGGCGTGCCGCTCGACCTCGACGCTCCACCTCTGCGAGAAGCCGCGCGCCGCGAACACGATGAGCAGCACCTGGAGCGGCACGAGCAGGAGCGTCAAGAAGCCGAGGATGCTCTCGTCGAGCGGCGGATCCGTGAAGCCCGCCTTGTCGCGCGAGAACCACTGCGGGCCGCCGATCATCGCGAAGATGAGCAGGACGATCGCGAGCGCCGCCGCGACCGGCAAGAGGCCGCTGCGCCAGCGCGCGATGTAGTAGGCGAGCACGACGTAGATGAGGATGTAGCTGATCTGCAGCGCCTTGGCGCCCGACAGCGTGTCCCACCCGCCGACCGTCACGATGAAGACGATCGCGGCGCTGACGAGCAGCAGCGCGACGACGATCGCCTTCGTCGACTTCGACTCGGCCTTCTCCCGATTGGGATGCTCGATGACGGCGTCGCCCGGGGCCATGCGCGCCCTACATACAATCACCGCGGGCGCCGCGCGGCGACTCGTGCGCCGTCTCATGCGGGCGTGGTGAAATTGGTAGACACGCCGGCTTTAGGTGCCGGTGGCGCAAGCCTTGGGGGTTCGAGTCCCTCCGCCCGCACTCCACGAAGCCGGGGGGCTACGCGGCCGGCGCGGCCTCGAAGGCCACGGCGGTCCGCCATGGGTCCCGGACGAGGAACCCACCTCCGGGACGCGCCTCGGTCTGAAGCCCCGCCGCCTGCGCACGCTCGCGCACCGCGTCGACCTGCTCCGGGGTGTCGAGCAGGACGGTCCAGTGCCGCAGCCCGGCCGTGCCCGGCGGAGCGGGTTTGACGCCGGGCCCGAGCCAGACGTTGAAGCCGAGATGGTGGTGGTAGCCGCCGGCCGCGACGAACGCCGCGGTGCCGATGTTCACCATGACCTCGAAGCCGAGCACGTCGCGGTAGAACGCGAGGCCCTGCTCGATGTCGCCGACGTGCAGGTGGAGGTGGCCTGTCCGCAGCCCGCTCCCGGCGCGCTGCGGCGGATCCTCGCCGGCGATCGTGGCCATGAGGTCCTCCAGGTCGAGCCCGATCGTGTAGATGCCGACGCGCTCGCCGGGTTGGGTCGGGGCCGGCCACTCGCTCCGCGGGCGGTCGACGTAGAGCTCGATCCCGTTGTCGTCGGGGTCGCGCAGGTAGATCGCCTCGGACACGCCGTGGTCCGCTGCGCCCTCGATCCGCGTGTGGCTCGAGGCGAGCCGCTGCACCGCGCGCGCCAACTCCTCTCGCGACGGGAAGAGCAGCGCGAAGTGGTACAGGCCGGCGTTGCGCCCAGCGAGCTGCGCGCCGGGCTCGCCGGTGAGCACGAGCAGGTCCTCGCCGCCGGCGCCGAGCCGTGCGGTGCCGTCCTCGCGGTCCTGGACCTGGAGGCCGAGCGCGTTCTCGTAGAAGGCGATCGCGCCGTCGAGATCGGACACGGCCAGGTGGGTCGGCCCGAGTCGCAGCGTGGCGGGGAGCTGCGGGGCGGTGGGCTGTGCCTCCGTGGACTTCATGCGCGACCCTGCACCCGCTCGCGGTAGGTCGACGGCGCGACGCCCTGGTGGCGCTTGAACGCGCGCGAGAAGTACAGCGGGTCGCCGAAGCCGGTCAGGAACGCGATCTCGCCCATCGTCCGTGCGGTGTAGCGCAGCAGCCGCGCGGCCTCGACCATCACGCGGTCGGTGATGAGCTCCTTCGTCGAGCGACCGCTGGTCTGAACCAGCGCCTGGGACAGCGCCGCTTGGGGCACCGCGAGCGCATCGGCGTAGTGGGCGACGTCGTGGTGGGCGGCGTAGTCCTGCTCGAGCACGCGGGCGAACCGGCGGTAGAGCTCGAGCGCCTCGTCGCCGGCGTCGCAGCTCCCGGCGTGCTCCGCGTCGTACCAGCGCTCGATCCACAGCAGGAGGACGCTCAGGAGGTGGCGCTGCAGGTCGGCGGTGCACTCGTCGCCGGAGCCGTCGCTCTCGGCGGCGAGGCCGGCGACCGTGGCGTCGAGCCCGGCGACCCCGTCCTCGGGCACGTGGACGACGCGGCCGCCGCCGCCGACGAGCAGCCAGCTGGGATCGGCTCGCGACGGCGCGCCCCCGCCGTGCAGGAGCTCGTCGCCGAAGCGGATCGCCGCGCCGGTGATCGCCTTGGCGCGCTCGAAGACGTGGACCTGGCCGCGCCCGATGAGCGTGATCGTCCTGGGCTCGACCGGCACCCGGCGCCCGTCGAGCTGGTGATGGCCCTCGCCCGTGCGGGCCCAGATCAGCTCGTGGTAATCGTGGCGGTGCGGCTCGCGCGCGACCTCGTCGCTACAGACGTCGAGGCCGTCGATGAGGACGACCTCGAGTGCCTCGGCGGGGTCTGCCAGGCGATCGACCCTGAGGCGCCCGTCGTCGCGCTCCAGGTCGGTGGGGTCGGCGCGCAGGACGCTCACGTCACGGATTGTGGCGGGTCGATCACGCGGGTCGATCGGGCGCCCTGCACGCCCGGGTCGCTAGGCGGCCTTGACGGCCGAGACGTCGAGCGTGATGACGACCTTGTCGGAGACCATCATGTTGCCGCTGCCGAGCGCCTGGTTGAACTTCATGTCCCAGTCGCCGCGGTTGATCGTGCCGATCGCCTCGAGGCCGACGCGCTCGTTACCCCACGGATCCAGCTCCGTGCCGCTCGCCTCGGCGGTAAGCGTGATCGGCTTCGTGATGCCGTGCATCGTCAGGTCGCCGGTGACCTCGAACGTGTCCTCGTCGATCGGCTTGATCTCCGTGGACTCGAACGTGATCTCGGGGGAGTTCTCGACGTCGAAGAAGTCGGCCGAGCGCAGGTGCTCGTCGCGCTTCGGCTCGTTCGTGTTGATCGACGCCGCGTTGACCTTGCCGTAGGCCTTTGCCGACGTGATGTCGTCGCCGACCTCGAGCGTGCCCTCGAACTCGCCGAAGGTCCCGCGCACCGTCGAGATGCCAAGATGCTTGACGCGGAACTCGACGCTCGAATGCGCCGGGTCGACGGTCCAGGTGCCGGTCGGGATGCTGACTTGGGTGGTGGTGGCCATGGGGTTTCTCCTCGGGATTGCGTGGTTCGCAGTGGGAAAGTCGTTGCGCGTGCAATTATCAGCCTAGCCAAGTGCGAGCGGTATGGCAGGAGCTCGCGGATGCATGGACTTCCTGAGCTGTGGCCCGACTCGCGGCTGCGGCTTTGGCGGCTCAGTAGGCCGGGCGGCCCATATCTACAATGTCGTGCCCACTGGGGGACTGGTGTATCGGGAACATGGCGGTCTCCAAAACCGCAGCGCCAGGTTCGATTCCTGGGTCCCCCGCTGAGCTTCGATATACGCTCCCGCCGCATGGACCCTGCGCGGCGACGAGTCCCAGCGGTGCTGATCGCCGCGTGCTTGGCGCTCGCGAGCGCCGGCGCGTTCGCGGCGCCGCGAGCCGGCGCGGGTGGCCTCGAGAAGGCCGAGATCGGCATCGCCGACCAGAAGGCGGAGGCGTTCCACGACCCTCGGCTGCGTGCGCTCGGGCTGCGCTACGCGCGCCGTTCCGTCGCATGGGATGCGCTGCGCTACACGTTCCAGGCGAAGGAGGTCAAGTCCTGGCTGCACGCGACGCGGGCCGCCGGCATGGAGCCGCTGATCACCTTCGCCCGCTCACGCAACCCGCGTCGCACGCACAAGCCGCCGGCGGCGGCCGAGTACCGCCGCCATTTCCGCCGCTTCCACAGGAAGTTCCCGGAGGTGCGGACGTTCTCGGCCTGGAACGAGGCGAACCACTGCGGGACGGGGACGTGCAACCGGCCGGCGCTCGTGGCGCAGTACTACACGGTCGTGCGCCGCAACTGCCGCACCTGCACGGTGCTGGCGGCCGACCTCAACGACCATCCGAACCCCGTGCCGTGGGTGCGGAAGTTCCGCCGCGCGCTGGGCTACGAGCCCAGCGTGTGGGGCTACCACAACTACATCGACGCGAACCGCATGCGGACGACGCTGACGAGGCGCCTCATGCGCGCCGTCAAGGGCGAGGTCTGGCTCACGGAGGTCGGCGGTCTCATCGCCCGCCGTAACGGCTCGAGCCAGGCGATGCCGCAGGGCAAGACGCGGGCCGCGAAGGTCACGCGCTTCATCTTCAAGCGCCTCGCGCGCGTCAACCCGCGCCTCACGCGCATCTACATCTACCACTGGAGCTCGGCCGGACGGCGCGACTCCTGGGATTCGGCCTTTATCGCCTCCGACGGCCGCCCGCGGCCCGCGCTTCCGGCCTTCGAGCAGATCCTGCGCAACCTCGAACCGCTAGGGAAGTAGTGCGCGGCCGCGGCGGGGGTCAGTATCCTCAGCACGGGCGTGCGGGCGAAGTGTTGTGGCTGCACAGAAGCCTTCCAAGCTTCTAGGGCGGGTTCGATTCCCGTCGCCCGCTTTTACATGCCACGGGGAGTGGCGCAGTCTGGTAGCGCACCCGGCTGGGGGCCGGGCGGTCGCAGGTTCAAATCCTGTCTCCCCGACTAGAGATAAGCCCCGCTGGTGCGAGGCTTCTCTTTACCGGTGACGATGATGGGCCAGCAGTCCCGTGTACTGTCTGTGTACCGTTTGCCCATACATCGGCCATCGGCCATCGGACTCGGGGGAGTTCGGTGGGGTCCGCAGGCGATTCCGGCTCTCCTTTGCAAAGCATGCTCACGCGTCGGTGAGCGGGAGAGCGCCCGTGAGCACGTTCGGTGCTGTCCCGCAGGGCACCGCGTGAGAGGAGAAACGCCGCTTCAGGAACGGAAGACGACGTCGCCGTGCCACTCGAGCAACTCGCGAGCGGGCTGCGCGTCGGGGAGCGCGGGCGTCGCGATCTTGTTGCCGTTCAACGCGTAGTAGGTCTTGCCGTTGGCGTAGGCGTCGCGCAGCGCGGGGCTCACCGCGAAACTGAGGTTGGGCTTGACGGTCACGAAGCCGAGGTCGAAGAGCCGGTGGATGTCACGACGCAGCGGGAGCCCATTCGACAGCTCGTGCCGTCCGCCGTCCTTCCACGGCCGGATATGCGCCGACTCGAGCACCGGGAGCGAGTGCTCGTGGGTGACGGCGCAAGCGCCGTCGTAGGCGTCGAGGACGGCGAGGCGGAAGCTCGCCTGGCCCAGGCGCGGCGTGATGATCTGGGGCTTGCCGTGCCGGCGCAATTCGATCGCCTCCGTCGTCCACTCTGTCAGGTGATGCGTCCGCGCGGCCACTTCAAGGCAAGCGGTCCATAGCCGGAGGCCCTCGCCCTCGGCGAGGTCGTAGCCGCGGCCCGAGACGATGTTGGCCGACCAGTCGGCCGGGACCGGAATCCAATCGTCGGGCGCGAAGAAGACCGGCTGCGTGATCGCGATGCAGCCGATCACGCGGTCGAACGACATCGGCGTGCGCGCTCCCGCGAGGCGGCCGAGCCGCTTGAGCAGTTCGTACTCGTCGGCGGTCCCGTTCGCCTGGCCGAACACGTCCCACGCGCGCCACACGGGAAGCGGTGCGAAACGCGCAAAGAGTCCGAAGCCTCCGATCGCGTTGTGGGGGGCCTTCAGTTTGAAGAAGAAGACCTCGCCCGGCTTGAGCGCCGAGAACGACCCGCCACCCGGACGCCAGAAGTTGACCTCATCGATCTCCGGGCGGGCGCGCAGAAACCGATACCAGCCATGATCGGTAGGAGACACAAAGCCGCGCACGGTTGTTTGCAAGCCTATGTCGCGGCCGTCGTGCGGTGCGGTGTGCGCGAGCGGCTACGACAGCGCGCCGCCCTGACCCCGGAGGGCCACGGCGTGCGCTACGACGCCGACGGCAACGTGATCGGGGTCACCATCGTCAACGCCCCGCTGGCTGCTCGATAGCGACGGGCACCTGACGATCACGCTGCCTCACGCGGTTCGGCTCGACGCAGGCGACCTCGCCGAGAGGCGTCCCGCCAGACCGGACGGAGTCACAGGCGCTGGTGTACGCCGCGTATTGCGACCAGTTCAGCACGGCCGACGTCGTGGCCGAATACGCGAAGTTCCACGAGGTAGATCCAGAGGCGGCAAGTGAGCAGGTCGTCGAGCACGCGCCCGTGCTCGCGGACGAGCAGCCCGGGAAGGTGCGCGTCAGGCTCGTGGCAGAGGACTTCCCGCCCTCAGTGACCTCGACCGTCCTGTTCCTGAGAGAGCTCGGGAGCGGGGGGGCCGAGTCGGCAAAGCTCGATATCGGATGCATCAAGCTCACGGCCTATGCGCTCCCCGATGGCTCGCACATCATGAGCGCGCAGCCGCTGATCCCGATTCCCGAGACCGAGGAGTACCTCGTTCGGCGGCGAACGCGCGCCGCGGTCGATGAGTCTGCGCGGGAAGCGCGGACGCGGGCCGTCAACGCGACGATCGCGCTCCTACGCGCCCCCACGATCAAGCCTGGCACGAAGCTCGCCGTCAACCTTCAGTGGTTCAGCGCGAAGGACCAGACGGCTCTCGCGGAGCTGTTGGAACAGAAGCCAGAGTGGCGTGAGATCACATGGACCGGCGAGGAGAACCAAGCCCGTGCCGTGCAGGTTCATTGGACCGCCGAGCCCGTGTCCGTCAATGCGCACCACCACGAGATGCGGGCGCGCGCGGGGCTCGGTGGGCAAGCTGGCGCTACCCACGCGTGGATCGTCGGGGACACCGGGAAGAGCGTGCGCGAGTTGGCTGACGAACTCGAAGCCGAGGGCGACGACCTCGTCGACGAGGCGGCCGTTGACGATGGCGGGGCGCCGGCAGCTGCCGTCGTCACGGGCAACGGGCCGGCTGACGCTCCCCAGTTCGTTGCGCGGTGCAACTCGAGGGTCCAAAAACGGGGTCCAATTTCAGGGCAACTCGGGCGCGCCGAGCAAATCCTGTCTCCCCGACTCGAGAACGGCACGACGTGTCGGCCGATGTGCGGGCGATGGAGCCCTCGGGCGTCGAGACGGACGGGAGTGCGGATCACGTCCTCCACCTCCTCGGCGGGAACGCCGGCTTCGCCGGCGATGTCGACGAAGCCGGCGCGTGCCACCGATGGCGACTACCCTTGCCCGGATGAGCGAAGAAAGGGCGTGTGCCCAGGCGCGTTGAGCGCCGCGAAGTCCCGGCCGCAGGACATCCGCCGCGGCCGTCGGCAGCGACGGCACGGCTGCTGGGATCACCTCGTCGCCGCCCCTTGTGGGTCGCCTTCCAGGCCAACCTCGGGACGCTCCTGCGCACGTGCAACGCCGTCGGCGCGTGCATCGCGGTTCCGGACACCGCGCACTACCGTACGGCGCTCGCCCGCGGCGACACCCTCGGCGCCGAGATCCCGATGGTCGGGCATGGCGCGAGCCTCAACGTCGCCGTGGCCGGCAGCCTCGTGCTCTATCGGCTCGCGGGGATGGGGTGATCGGCGCCCAGCACGGAGACCCAGGCTGCCGCCCCCCGCCGGTGCCGGGCGAGCCGACCTACGCGGCCAGATCGTCGTTGTAGCGCTGCATGAACCGCGCCACCTGGGCGCGGTCGGTCAGGTCGACCCCGGCGTCGAGGGCGCCAACCGCAAACGCCTTGGCCGGGCCCCATGTCTCGGGATCGTCGACCGCGTCGAGCATCTCGTCGCGGCACTGCCCGACGGCGGCGATGGCCTCGCGCAGCGGCGCGCGGGGCACGCCCCGGCGGCGGCCGGCGTACTTCACCCAGTCGCGTAGCACGCCGGGCACGCGCTCGAAGAAGCCGGGCTCCCGCGTGACCTTCCGCGGCAGCCAGCCGGTCATGAAGATCTCGACGACGACAGGGCTCCAGCGCAGCGGGCCGCCGTGGTTGTAGCTCGCCCCGAACTCGATCGCCAGCTGCGCGACGTCCTCGGCGTCCTCGTCGTCGCGCCAGCGCCCGCCTTCGGGCGACGAGACGAAGTCCGTCAGCAGCGCGTCGCACTCCTCCGGCGTGCGCGAGGGTAGGCAGGTGGCCGGTCGGATCCGGGGCCGTCGCGCGCAACGTGCGGCGAAAGATGCCGGAGCCGGCAGCGCCCGACGTCGACGGTGTCCTGGGGCCGGCTCCGTAGGGTGCGGTCAGTCCGATATCTCGTGCCGTGCCGTGACGAGCGCTCACGATCGCCGTCGAACGGGCACCATGCGTGGCATGGCGCTCCGACCGGCTGACGCGCTGCGGCTCGCGCTCGTCACGGCGATCGTCGTCGGCCTCACGGCCGCGGCGACGGCCGAGGCGCGGATGGATCTGCCGCGCCCCGTCTTCGGCACTCAAGCGGAAGGCTTCGGCACGGCCGCCCCGTACGAGTGCGCGCCGAAGATGCGCGCCGGCACGCGGGCGTTCGCCGACATGATCCGCGCCGCGAGCGGCTACTCGTACGGCGGCGCGCGCCCGTGCAACGCCTCGTGGGGGGCGAAGCGCAGCCAGCACAAGGCGGGGCGGGCCACCGACATCGCCATCAACCACCGCAACCCCGCGCAGCGAGCCGACGGCCAGCGCCTGCTCGACTGGCTCTTCGAGGCCGGCGCCGACCGGCTGCGCCGGCTCGGCGTGGTGGAGATCATCTGGGGCGCGCGGATCTGGACGACGGGCAGGGACAAGAACAACACGTCGCCGGACATCTCGAGCTGGCGGCGGTACACGGGCCTGGGGTGCCCGAAGGCCGACGACTCGGCGTGCCACTACGACCATTTCCACTTCACGCTGTCGGCCGCCGGCAGCGAGAAGACGAGCACGTGGTGGACCTCGTTGCAGGGGTTCCCGACGCCCGGCGGTCCGGTGCCGATCTTCTCGACCGTGCGCTTCGCCGGAATCACCGCGGCGTCGAGCCGCGGCTACTGGCTGGTCGAGCGTGTCGGCGGCGTCTTCAGCTACGGCGACGCGCAGTTCCACGGCTCATGGGGCGGCAAGCCGCTGAACGGCGCGACGATCTCGATCGCTGCGACCCCGGCGCGCATGGGGTACTGGCTGGCCGGAACCGATGGTGGGGTGTTCGCCTTCGGTGATGCGGGGTTCTATGGGTCGATGGGCGGCAAGCCGCTGAATGCGCCGGTGGTGGGGATGGCGGCGAGCCCGTCTGGCAAGGGGTATTGGCTGGTGGGCGCGGATGGTGGCGTGTTCGCGTTTGGTGATGCCGGGTTCTACGGGTCGATGGGCGGCCAGGCGCTGAATGCGCCGGTGGTGGGGATCGCTGCGACGCCGTCCGGGAAGGGGTATTGGCTGGTGGGCGCGGATGGTGGCGTGTTCGCGTTCGGTGATGCCGGGTTCTACGGCTCGATGGGCGGTCAGGCGCTCAACGCGCCGGTGGCGGGGATCGCCGCGACTCCCACCGGCAAGGGCTACTGGCTCGTGGCAGGCGACGGCGGTGTGTTCACGTTCGGCGATGCCGGGTTCTACGGGTCGCTGGGCGGCCAGCCACTGAATGCGCCGGTGGCGGGGATCGCCGCGACTCCCTCCGGCAAGGGGTACTGGCTCGTGGGCGGCGACGGCGGGGTCTTCGCGTTCGGCAACGCCCCGTTCGAGGGCTCGGTGCCGCAGGGATCGCGCTCCACGATGCCGGCGGCATACGAGGGCAAGGACAAGCGGTCCTTCGCGGTGGCCGTCACGCCGGCGATCTTCCAGCCGGTCAATCCCGGAAGCCCGCCCGGCGGCGCCACGGTCACATACAGGTCGCCACGCAGCGGCCGCGTGATCATCACGGTGCAGCGACGCCGCGGCGGCCGGTACGTCCGCGTGCGCGGTCAGAAGACGATGCGGGCGCACCGGGGACGCAACCGCTACCTCTTCGACGGACGCCTGCGGGGACGCCGCCTGAGCCCCGGCAGCTACCGGCTGAAGCTCTCGATCCGGCAGGGAGGCGGGCGCGCGGTCATCGGCACGGATCGCTTCAAGGTCGTGCGCTGATCCACTCGCCGCCGGGCGGTTCCTTGCGAGCCTCCTTGAGGAAGCGTCCATCAACACGTTGCGTGTTTGAGCACCGTCTCGCGGCGCTCGGAGCCACCCGGCCCCTTGCGAATACCACCGGTATTCGCTGCGGGACCGCGCGGCCTCGAGCATCCAAGATCCGGCCACCCGACCCACAACGTGTTTTCGGACGCCTCCTTACGCTGTAAGGTTCACGGCGCCCGTGGCCGCGACGACCTCAACCCGGCGCACCCACCGCCGCCTCAACCGCGACCTCATCGTCGACACCGCGATCGCGCTGATCGAGCGCGACGGGGCCGACGCGCTCAGCATGCGCCGCCTCGGCGCCGAGCTCGGCGTGGAGGCGATGTCGCTCTACCACCACGTGCCCAACCGGGCCGAGCTGCTCAGCGCGGTCAGCGAGCGGATGCTCGCCCCGCTGCAGGCGATCGAGTTCGATCGCGGCTGGCGCGAGGCGTGCCGGGGCTTCGCCCACGCGCTGCGCGGGATCGCCGTCACGCACCCCGCGACCTTCGGCCTCGTCGGCATGCGACCGCTCAACAGCCCGCCCGTCCTGCGCGTCGTCGAGCGCCTGCTCGCCGTGCTCGTCGCCGACGGCTTCGAGCCCCGCGATGCCCTCGCGGTCTACCGCGCCGTCGCGAGCTACGCGCGCGGCTACGCGCTGGCCGAGGCGGTCGGCTTCACGGTCGACGCCTCGGACCCGCACGCGCGCGACCGCCTGCAAGCCCTCTCGCCAACCGAGTTTCCGATCCTCAGCGGCCGCGCGCGGGAGCTCTCGTCGCTCGACGCCGACAGCGGCTTCGAGCGCGGGCTCGACGCGCTCCTGGTGTCGCCGTGAAGCCGCCCGCCGCGACCGTCGATCGCGCCGGCACCGCCCCCGAGCTCCTACGCGGCGGTCACCTGCGCACGGCGATGGCGACGATCGCCACCGCGAGCGCCGCGCCCTACGGCTTCACCATCTCGCTGTGGAGCACGGGCGCGCTGCTGATCCACTATCACGGCATCCCGCGACCTGGCGAGGTGTTCCTGTTCGTCGCCGGCGCGCTCGTGGGGTTCGGCGTCGTCGGCGCGGCGGCCCACGGCGCGCTGCGCACCGAGGGTCCGCTGCGCGTCGGCCAGGGCCACATCGTGACCGGCCTGTTGCACTGGTTCGCGGTCGGGCTCGCCGTCGGCACGGTGGCGCTCGTCGCACCGCTCACCGGCGTGATCGCCTGGCTGCTCGGCTCGTTCATCGCGACGTCGCTGTACCTCACCGCGGCGAGTCTGCAGCTCGCCATCGCGACGCAGAGCCGCGATCCCGGCCGCAGCGGCGGCCCGGCGCCGGACTACGAGTCCGGCGAGCGCTGAGCGCGCTCGCGATCCTCGCTGCGGCCGACGGCGTAGAACGCGAGGCAGACGCCGAGAACGCACGCGAGCCCGCCGAGAGCCAGCGCGATCACCTCGCCCGTGGTCGATCCGACCACGACGCCGATGACGATCGCGGCGACGATGCCGCCGATCGCGACGCCGGTCAGGACGCGCATCACGCGTCCTCGGGACGGGCGGGCTCGGGCAGCGGGTCCGGCCACGGGTCGGGGCCCGGCACCGGCGGATCGGGATCCGGGATCGGCGGCGGCGGGGAGGGGATCTCGGCTGGTGCGGTCATCGCGTGGCGTCCTTCGTACGAGCGGTGTGGTGCCGCGTGCCCCACGGCCGGTGCGGGCAAACGGCTGCCGTCACAGCGTAGAACCCGCCGCGCGGCGGGCGTATCCTCGGACGACCGTGGACGACGGCGAACATCGCGATCTCATGCTCGCCGCCATCGCCGCCGAGGGCGAGGCGCACGCCGCGCTGCTGGACGGCGACCACGACGCGGCGCGCGCCGCGTACCTGCGCGCCGTCGACGGGTACCGCGCGTCATGGG
>JBOGYT010000360.1:0-12013 GCA_050696955.1 Solirubrobacteraceae bacterium
GCGGCGCACGGCCGACGAGCCGCGCGACCGCAGCGCGCTGCCCCGCCGTGGCGGACCGCAGGACGATCGTGCCATGGACGGGCTGGCCGAGCTCGAGCCGACGGCGGGCCCGGGCGAGTACCCACGCCAGCTCGGGATCGCCGAGCAGCCGCGTCAGACGGTCGCGGTCGCCTGGTCCCACGGACGTGGCCCGCTTCCCGCTCCGTCCCACACCCAGCGCGAGACGAGCACCGCCGCGACCCCTTCGATGCGCGAGAGCTGGGCGATCGCGAGTCCGGGGACCTCCGGGTAGCAGCCCCATTCGCGCTCGCTGGTCATGACGACGTCGAGGTCGAAGGCCGCCAGCAGGCCCAGGCACTGCGCGCGGGCCTGGTCGTCGACTCCCGCGAACACCTCGTCGAGCATCACGAGGCGCGGGG
This sequence comes from Solirubrobacteraceae bacterium, assembly GCA_050696955.1. Taxonomy (GTDB): domain Bacteria; phylum Actinomycetota; class Thermoleophilia; order Solirubrobacterales; family Solirubrobacteraceae; genus CADCVQ01. Next base: position 420 of record JBOGYT010000360.1, read on the forward strand.
CGAGCGGGTTGCCGGCCGAGCTGTAGAACGACGACGCGGCGGCGAAGAGCGGGATGCTCGCCGCGAGCACCCGCTCGCCGCCTGACGCCGGCCCCGTCGCCGACCGCCACGTACCGCCCTGGTGGCGCTCGACCGTGAAGCGGTGCCACGTGCGGTAGTCGAGCGCCCGCGTGAGGTGCTCGAGCCATGTGCCGGCCGGGTCCTGCGCGCGCATGCTCTTGATCTGGTTCTGGAGGAAGCTGCCGAGGGCGGCACGGTCGTCGTCCGACCATGCGTCTGACGTCTGGCGCAGCAGCCGCGCACGAGCGTCGGCCAGGCCCTCGGGCCCGTCGGAGTCGGGCGTCCAGCTCAGGCGCAGCCGCATCCCGGTGCTGGTCGGCCGGCCGGCCAGCTCGGCGTTGGTGTCGGCGACACGCTGCTCGGCGGCCGCCACCAGCTCGTGCAGCGTGCTCGCGATCTCGCCCACGAGGTGGTTCTCCAGGATCTCGCGCTCGCGGGCGTCGAGCAGCTGCTGCCGCTGGAGCACCTCGTCGGCGAGCCCCGCACTGAGCGCCGGCAGGCTCGTCGTGCGCCCCTGGAAGGTGACCTCGACCACGACTCCTTCGTCGCGGAGGGACGCCGACACGTCGTTGCCGTGGCGACGCAGCGACTCGCCGAGCGCGGTGAGCTCGTCGTTCACCTGCCTCAGGAGCCGCTCGTAGCGGGCGTCGTCGTCTGGATCGTCCGACAGCTCGTGCTCGATCTCACGCGCGACGCGGAGCGCCTGCGTGAGGTTCCACTCGCCCTCCGGCAGGGCGAGGTCACGGACGGCGACGGCGATCAGGCCGGTGCTGGCGAACCGGCACAGGCCGCCGACCGCGGCGATCCGGTCGTCGGTTGCGGTCTCGAGCTGCTCGTGCAGCGTGCTGCGCCGGGCGTCGGCGGCGCCCTCGGCCCGCTGGGCGTCCTCGAGGCGCTCTTGGCAGGTGTGCTGCTCGGACTCGTTGGTGGCCAGCGCGCGCTCGACGTCGCCCAGCTGCCGCTCCAGCTCGGCGACCGCGGCGCCGACCGTCGCCTGAAGCGTGTCGCGATGCTCGACGGCGGCGGCGCGCCGGCGCCTGGCGACGACGAGCCGCTCAGTCGCCTCCGCCCGCTCGTTGCCGGCCGTGGCCGCGTCCTGCTCGGCTTGCGAGCGTGCGCGCTCGGCGCGGGTGCTCCGGGCCTGCGCCGGCCAGAGCGCGGCGAGGATCTCCCGCAGGCGGTTCAGCGCCGCCTCCACGCGCGCGAGCTCAGGCTCGGTTGACGGGAGATCGAGGTCGTCGGCGTCGGCCTGCAGGGTCTGCGCCGCGGACTCCTGCTCGGCGCTGGCGTCCTGCTCGCGAGCCTGGACGTCGGCGACGCGCTGCATCACCGTCGCGAGCGCCGCGGTCGTCGACGCCAGTGCGATGTCCGCCTCGCGGACCGGCTCGTCGGGCGGAAGGTCGCCCAGCTCGCGGTCGAGCCGGGTCTGGCATGCCGCGAGCTCGGTGAGCTGCGCCTCGATCGCGGCGAGGTGCGTGCGGGCGGCGGCCAGGCGCTCGCGCAGGTCGGCGAGCGTGGCTTGCCGGGATGCCTCGCGGGCCGCATGGCCGATGAAGGTCGCCGCCGGCTTCGTCCAGGCGCCGCGGAGGATCCCATTGCGGAACCGGCCTCCGCGGCTGACCCACACCGTCGCCTCGGACTCGCCGAGGCCGATCGCCGCGAGCAGCGGGCGCACGTCGGCGCCGGTCGCCTCCACAAGGACCTCGTCGAGCGTCGGGCCGGGATGGGGGCCCGACGCGGGGTCAAGGAACGCGTCCTCGCTGTCAGGGTCCAGCAGCTCGCCCTCCGGTGTGACCCAGCCGTCGAGGAGGCCGGCGGCCTCCAAAGCGGCCTCGATGCCGGCGCGGTCGGGAGCCGACAGGTCGTCGCGGAAGTCGACCAACTGCCACAGCGGCGCGCCGGGCCGGCCCGTTCGGTCGGCCCGCGTGTGCAGCGGCGGGGGAGTCGGGTGTGCGCCGGCCTCGAGCTGCTTGATCTCTCTCTCGAGCTCGCCGATCGTCGCACGTTCGGCATCCGCGCTGGCGGTGGCCTGTGCGTGTGTCGTCGCGAGCTGACGCGCGGCCTCGCGGCCGGCTCGCGACGCAGCCTCGACGAGTGGATTGGCGCCGTTGCCCGTGCTCAGCCAGGCGTCCAGCTCGGCGAGAGCGGCGGCGAGATCGGGAAGTGCCAGCTCCCGCGCGGCCTCGAGGTGGGCGCGGACGGCGCGAGCGTACGAGGCGCTCGCGTCCCGCAGGTGCCGGCTGGCGCCGTCGCGGCGAGCAGCGGCCTCAGCATGCTCGGCGCTGACTCGCTCTGTCGCGGCCCGGGCCGACGTAAGCGCCGCGTGCGTCTGGTCGAAGCGCCGCAGCAGCTCGCGGACCCGATCGATCTCGGCCTGCCGTCGCGTGACGGCGGCGTCGATCCGAGCGCGATCACCGTCGGCGGTCAGTGGCGCCGTCACCCCGGCAGCCGAAGCGCAGCCGGCCACCTCCTCGTCGACGGCGGCGAGTTCGGCGAACGCTTCCCGCGCCTCGGTCTCCGCCTCGGCAAGCCGCGTGTCGAAGTCCTCGGCCCGGCGCTCGGCGCGGTCGACCGCCTCCTGCGCTTCGTCGTTTCGAGCTGCCGCCTTGCCCGCGTCGTCCGAGGCGCGTCGCAGATTGGCGGCATCCGGGTCGTCGCGCAGCGCATCGCGGCGCGCGCTCAAGCGCGACGCTTCGGCGCGCAGCGCCTCCCGTGTGCCCCGCTCGCGCTCCAGGGCGGCCCGTGCATCGGCGTGCTGGTCCTCCGCCTCGCCGAGCTGCCGGCTGAGCGTGTCGAACGCCGACTGCCGCTGGCGCACGGGCGTCGCGCGCCGGCGCGTCGCCATGCGCGCGTATGCGCGATACGTGCCGAGGTAGCGCGCGGACGCATCGCGCGCCTCGACCATCGCGGCGAGCTGCTCGCCATCCTCCTCGAGCGCGCGGAACGCCTCGGCCGCGTCGGCGACCAGCGCCTGGTCGAGCGGCGGCAGCGCGCCGGTCAACGCGTCCGAGAGCCCGCGCTCGTCGGGGCGCTTGGACAGCTGTGGCGCGCGGATCTTGACCAAAAGGTCGATCAGGGCGCCGTAGCGGTCGCCGAGGCCGAACAGGCGCTCGTCGACCGCCCGGCGATGGTCGCGCGCGCGCTGATGGACGACACCGTGCGAGCTGATCGCCGTCGCGAGGCGGTCGGCGGTCAGCGCCACGCCGGTGGCGTCGACCAGCGCGAGCCCGTCTCCGACGCGCTGATCCGTCACGAAGAACCAGCTCGCGACGATTCCGCGGCCCTTGACAGCCTTCAGGCCGCAGCCGATCGTGCAGAACACGGGACCGTTCGCGGCCCGGCGGCCGAACTCCAGCCACGCATAGCCGAGACGCTCGTCGTTGGGGTGTTCGCCGCCCAGCAGCAGGTTCCACTCCATGCGTTTCTTGGGGTCGGCGTCCGGCTCCACGCGATGGGCGGACAGGTCGCCGTCGAGCAGGAACGGGAGCGTGAGCGCGAGCACCTTCGACTTGCCCGTGCCGTTGTTGCCGCGCAGCAGCAGCCGGCCGTCGCGGAAGGCGAACTCCTCCTGGTCGTAGTAGAAGAGGTCGACGAGGCCCAGGCGCAACGGCTGCCAGCGCTCACGCTCCGGTGCCGACCTCACGCGATCCCCTCCATCGGGAGCGTCGGCGCTGCGAGCGCAAACCGCGCCAGCGCCGGCAGCGGCGCGACGGCGTCGCCGGCGCAGCGGACGAGTCGCAGCGCGACCAGCCGCTCCAGCGCGCGCGCGACCAGGCCGATATCCGCGCCGGGGTCACGGGTGTCGCGCCGCCAGTACGCCCGATGCTCATGCGCGAGCCGCCGCACGAGCGCGTACAGGTCGCCGACGGCGCACGGCCCGTGGGCGGCGAGGTGCTCGGTGATCAGCAGCGTGACGTGCCCGTCCGTGCCGACCTCGGGCATCCGCACGTCGGTCAGCTCGTCGTGCGGATCCACCATGGCCACGCCCTCGGCACGCACCTCGGCGAGGAGGCCCGACCTGTCGCCGACGCGCCGGGTCAGGGCGGCGCGCTGTGTGGCCATGTAGGCGCGTGCGGGCTCGTCGAGCTCGTCGTAGTACAGGACGGGCTCGTCGAGCAGGTGCCGCGTAAGCCGCTGGCGGATCGCCCGCGTGCGCAGCTCGTCGGAGAGCGCCGCGGGCGTCTCGACGAGCGCGCGCAACCGCGAGCCGAAGTCGCCGGCGAGGACCGTGGACGGGCCGCGCTGTGCGCTGATCAGCACCGCCAGCACGCGCCGCTCGACGTCGTAGAGGACGTCACCGGCCTCCCGGACGAAGGCCTCCTCCTCACCGGCGACGCGTGTCAGCGCGCCGAGGTCGAGCAGCAGCCGCACCACACTGACGAGGTCCCCGCGTTCCTCGCGGCCGTGCAGCTCGAACGTCACGCCGGCGGCGGACAGTCGCTCGTCGCCCGCGGCGACGATGATCCCCTCGGCCAGGCGACCGAGCGTGATCTGCACCTCGGCGCGTTCGAGCACCGACAGCGCCAGGCAGACGAGGACGTAGCGCCGGCGGCTGAAGGCGACCTGCGAGCGCGGCTCGCGCGCGGGCCGCGTGCCGGCGGCGTCGGGCTCGGAGAGCTTGAAGAGGCGCGCCACCTCGCTGTCGACGTGCAGCCGCCATCCGCAGTTGGCGTCGAACCACGCGCGAAGCTCGGTGGCGTGCCGGCGCACGAGGGCGAACGTCTCAGGATCCGCACGGTGGCGCAGCAGTGGGCGCGCGAGCAGCGCCCGCGTGGCGCGCGCCAGGTCGCGCTCGTGCGCGGCTTGGAGCGTCGCGCCGAGCGTCATGCGGCGAGCCTCCGGGCCGGTGCCGCCAGGTCGACGATGTGCAGCATGTGGTCGAGACCGTGAAGCACGCCGGTCGCGGTCGTGATCTGGACCGGAACAGCATCGGGAATCGCCGCCAGCCGGATCTCCAGCGAACCATCGCCGGTCGTCGTCCGGACGTCCGAGGCGCCGGCGCGCCGGGCGGCCAGTGCGTCGCCGAGCAGGGCGAGGAAGAGCCCGAAGGCATCCGGGTCGAGCTCGCCGAGCTCGCTGAGGTGGATCGGGCGCCCCGTGACCAGGCGGGCACGAGCGCGGGCCGTCTGATCGGCCTCCGCGGCCGCGCGCGCGGCGAGCAGGCGCCGGTGCTCGCTGCGGTCGATGACGCGGTTCGGCTTGCCGCGCCGCTCGTAGCTGCCGGTCCGGCGCAGCCGCGGGCTGATCAGCAACGGCGGAGCCGACGCCCAAGGGGTGGCGGCAGCGACCGGCTGCTCCTCACGCGCCCCGGCCGTGTCCGAGTCCAGCGCCAGGTGACGGGCGCTCTGCAGGCCGAACGCCGCCTGCCACAGCTGGTGCATGGCAGCGGCGTCCGGTGCCTCGGCGAACCACACGGCGAGCTCGCGGAAGTCGGCCGTCCGGTCCGACCGGCCGGCGCGGCGTTCGTTGAGCAGGCGAACGACCGCCAGGAGGTCGGGGATCGCCTTGCGTGCCCGCGCGCGCAGGAGCTTGGCCTGGCTGGGGTGGTCCTGCGCGGAGACGAACCACTGCCGCAGGCCGAGCCAGCGCTCGCGCCAAGACTCGAGCTCGGCGGCGTCTGCATCCTGCTCTCCGCCGGGCTCGGGTGCGACGTCCTCGGCGTCGCGCTGAGCGGCGAGCGTCAGAAGCCGGTCGACGTCCGCGGCGTCGAGGTCGACGAGGATCTCGGCGATCTCGCCGCCGGCCGCCGTCAGGCTCTTGATGAAGCGCTCGAGATAGTCGATCAGCTGGGTCTTGTAGGCGCAGAAGGCCTCGGTGTCGAGCTCGTAGAGGTCGATGGTCCGCTGCAGGAAACCCATGAACGCCTGTGCGTTCTCGGCCAGGTCGCCGCAGCGCTGGACGATGTCGCGCAGGAGGAGCGCTGTCCGGCCGGTGTCGGGACGCGGATCCCGGGCCAGCTCGCGGAGCGCCCGAAGCCCGGTCGCGATGTCCTCAAGCGCGACCGCCTGTAGAACCCCGCGGCGGCCGAGCTGCTCATCGAACACGGCCAGCGATCGCTCCGCCGCCTCGCCGGCCGGCGTCAGCTGATAGAGGAACCTTGCACGGTGGAAGTCCTCGACGCTGGTGACCCGGCCCGTGTCCGGATCCGCGCGGAGGTTGCCCCATGTCACGAGCTGGGCGAGGCCGTCGGCGACGGCCTTGGGGTCGCCGCCGACGGCAGCGATGACGTCTTCGGCGCGCAGATGCACGACGAACCGGCGCTTGGCGGCGACGAAGGCCAGCATCACCTCGCGGTAGAGGCCGGCGTTCTGCGTGGCCAGGTAGGTGAACGGGGCGAACCGCGACATCGACCGTCGCAGGATGCCCGCGGTGCCGGACGGAACGCCGACGATTCGTCGACGGAGCGTCGCGTTCCGTCCGTCGCCCCGTCTACGTTACGGCGCGAATGACTCCTGAGATCCGCATTCGCGCCGACGAGCTGCGCACCGTCCGTGAGGCGATGCGCGACTTCGGCTCCCTGCTCGTCGCCCTCGACGAGGGCGAGGTCGAGAAGCTCGTGCTCACGCAGCGCAACCGGATGCGGGCCGTCGTGGTTTCGCTGGAGCGCTGGAGCGAAGTTGAGCAGGCGCTCGCGCGCGGTCGCAGGCAGGGTCGCGAGGCGGCGTAGGGCTCGGAGACTCCCCGGATGAGGCCCGTGACCGCCAGGCGGTTGGACGCCTTGATCGAAGACCTGACGACGGACGCCTATGGCGACGACGAGCAGTTGTCCGGCTTCCTCGTCGGCGCCGACGAGGCGCTGGTCCGTGGCGAGCGAGCGTCCCTCGCCGGGGTCGACGTCGAGATCATGGCGATCGACGCCGGGCCCGATGTGCGAACGGGGCTCTTGGCGCGTGCGCGTCGCGAGGGCCGGACCTACGACGTCGCGCTGGCCGACCTGACCTTCGAGCCGGACAGTGATCTCGGGCTCGTGGTCGCCGCCTACCGACGATGGCAGGGACGCACATGAGCGGGCGGCACGCAGACGACGAGACGGTCCTGGCGGCGCTGCTCGCTGAGGAGAAGGCGCACGTGCTCGACGAGCTCGTCGCTGCCGACCCGTGCCTGGCCGTATCGGCGACGCAGGTCGCGCGGACGCGGCTCTGCGAGGTGGTGGTCGACGACATCGCCGCAGCCGTGGCGGACGCGCTCCTCGCGCTCGATCAAGAGGATCTCGCCGCCCGGGCCGGTCCGACGCGCTACGGCTACGTCGAGCCAACCGAGGCGGCCTGGCAGCTCCTCGAGGAAGCGCTCGAACCCTGGCTGCAAGACATCGCCCGGCGCGCCGCCCTGGGCCTCGTCGACGCCTCGGTGGACATCGCCTGCGGGGTCGTCCTAGGCCTGCGCAGCGTCGACGGCTGCGACAACGACGAACGGCTTCTCTCGTGGGTGCCGGATTTCCCGGCCGAGGCGACCGAGTCCGTACGTCGCGCCCTTTCGAAGGCGGGGGTCGGCGTCGGCGATCCCCGGCTCGAGCGCACACTCCGGACGGACGGCTACTAGGCTAGCCGGCCCACAGCCCGCTGAGCGGGACGGCGCCGAGTCGGTCGCCGAACGGGACGGTGCTCGCGCCGGCGTAGATCAGCGCGCCGGCCTTGAACCTCGGTCCCAGCTTGTCGCGCAGGTGGCGCAGGCCGCGGAAGTCGCGCTCGCGGACGGTGGCGGCAGCCTTGACCTCGACCGCCGTCACCGAGCCGTCGCGGTGCTCGAGGACGATGTCGACCTCACGCTGGTCGCGGTCGCGGAAGTGGTACATGCGCGGCCGGTCGTCCAGCCAGGAGATCTGGCGCTCGAGCTCGGCGGCGACGAACGTCTCGTAGAGCATGCCGGCAAGGTCGAGATCCGTGGCGATGCGATCCTCGTCAGCACCGATCAGCGTCGCCAGGAGCCCGGTGTCACTGATGTGGAGCTTCGGCCGGCGAATCGCGCGTGCGAGCAGGTTGTTGCTCCACGCGGGCAGCCGCCGGATGAGAAACAGGGTCTCGAGGAGGTCGAGGTGGCGACGGAGGGTCGTCGCGGGAGCGCTCAGGTCGCGGCCGAGTGAGTCGATGTTCAGCTCGCCCGACGAGACGGCCGCGACCGCCGTCAACAGCCGACCGACCGACGCCCGGTCGGCGACATCGCCGAGCGTGAGCAGATCCTTGTCCAGGATGCCGTCGACGTAGCTCTCGAAGAACCGCCCGCGCCGGCTCGGCGGTCGCCGCTGGACTTCGGGATACCCGCCTCTGGACAGGATCTCGGCGTGGGCGTGACGGCCGACCTCGGCGTCGGACACGGCTGGGAAGCGCCCGGCAGCAAGGTCCGGGACGAAGCGCTCGCGACGCTCGAGAAGCTCGCCCTGGCTGAACGGGTGCAGGCGGAGGTACTCGGCCCTCCCGGCGAGCGTCTCCTTGACCTGCTTCATCTCCAAGAGGTCGGCCGAGCCTGTGATCGCGAACTGCCCGGGCGCCTTGTCGCGATCGACGCGGAGCTTGATCTCGGTCATGAGCTCAGGCGCGCGTTGCACCTCGTCGATCGCCACCGGCGTGCGCAGCGCCGCCACGAACCCAGCCGGGTCGGCCAACGCGGCGGCGCGCGTGGGCTGATGGTCGAGCGTCAGCAACTTCCGGTCGCGTCCCTCGGCTGCCGCGACCTGCTCGAGCAGGGTGCTCTTGCCGACCTGGCGAGCGCCGAGCACCACGACCACGCGCGTGTCGGCCAAGGCCGTTGCGACCGCGCGCTGGGCATGGCGGGTGACGAGCGGGTACGAGGCCACGAACAACAGCCTACGCCGTCGATCCGACAGATCCACCGCGCACCTCTCACGGATCCGCCGTCTGCGGTTCGCCGATCCGCCACGAACAACGAAGCTCTCGCAACCCACCTTCTACGGAACCGAAGGTCAGAGGTTCGAATCCTCTCGGGCGCGCTTGTAAACCGCTGACAAGGGGATGTCGCGGCGCGGGTGACGGTCTCGGCGCCTCTGCGCGCCCATTCACGGCGATCGTGATGCACGACCCGCCGCGCGGCGGCAGGCCGGCGGCCGGGGGCGCGTGCGCGGACGCGGGAACGCGCGAGGTGGAGCGGTCCCTTGACCCATGACATCAATTAGATTACCTTTCCATTGGATTATATGCCTCGCCGCTACGACATGAGCAAGCGTGCCCTGGCACGCGAGGAGACGCGGCGGCGGATCGTCGAAGCGACCGCGAAGTTGCACGGGGAGCGAGGTGTGTTCGGCACCTCGTGGCACGACATCGCGAAGGAGGCCGATGTCTCCGTGGCCACCGTGTACGCGCACTTTCCCTCGCTGGACGAGCTTCTTCCCGCGTGCGGCGCGCTGGTCATGGAACGGATACGGCCGCCCGGGCGCGACTCATCCGACGAGGTCATCGGCGACGCGCAGGGCCTCCAGGAGCGCTTCGAACGCGTCGCCCTTGAGCTGTTCGGCTTCTACGAGCGCGGCGGGCCGCACATCGAGGTCGACGTGCGCGAGCGCCAGCTCGCCGGCATGCGCGAGTGGGAGGACTACCTGCTCGAGCTGGTCACCGCGCGGGTCCGCGCCGCGATGGCCCCGAGGCGCCCGAACGCCCACACGGTCCGCCTCGTCAGCGCGTTCTTCGACCTTGCCACCTTCAAGGCGCTACGCACCCGCGGGGTCGCCACGGATACGGCCGCGAAGACGGTCGCCAGAGTCGCAAGGTCGTTGGTCGACGACGCGCCAAGAAAGAGGAGGAGCGATGACGCATAACACGAGTCAACCGCCGACGCTCGACCCGGTAACGGCTTCCCGGGACGAAGGGGAGGCGCGCTGGTGGTTCGGCAGCCTGGCTGTGACGAAGCTCGCGGCGGCACAGACCGGTGGGCTGATGTCGATCGTGGAGATCACCGAGCCCCCGGGAGCAGAGGCTCCCCTCCACGTGCATCACCGCGAGGATGAGACGTTCGTGGTTCTCGACGGCGGCGTGATCTTCGAGGTCGGCGGGGCGACGTTCGACGCAGGTGCGGGCGACATCGCCTTCGGCCCGCGCGACGTGCCGCATCGCTACATGGTCGGAGAGGCCGGATGCCGGATGCTGTTCATCCTCACTCCCGGCGGCTTTGAGGGCGCGATCAGGGACATGAGCACGCCCGCCCGGAGCCGCACGCTCCCTCCCGACTCCGAGCAGCCGCCCGACATGCAGGGCCTGGAAACGCAGATCGCGTCGTACGGCTGCGAGATGGTGGCGGAGGGGGGAACCGGCGATGCCTGAGCGCACCGACACCGTGCAGGGTTCCGCGCAGCCTCAATCGGATCTCTGGAGCGAGCGAGCGCGCGACTGGGCCGACGTCATGGAGGGCTGGAGCGGTTGGGGCATCCCGATCTACCAGCATGTCCTGGAGCACGTCACGGTGGCTCGCGGCACGCGGCTCCTCGACGTGGGCTGCGGGGCCGGACGCTTCGGTCGCATGGCGGCGGACCGGGGTGCGACGGTCGCCGGTCTGGATGCGACGGCGCCCCTCGTCGAGATCGCCCGTGAGCGCATTCCCGACGGCGATTTGCGCGTCGGCGAGATGGAGGACCTCCCGTGGGCGGATGACTCGTTCGACGTCGTCACGGGCTTCAACTCGTTCTTCATCGCAGCCGACATGGTCAACGCGCTGCGCGAGGCGCGCCGGGTCGCGCGCCCCGGCGCCATCGTGGCGATGACCGTCTTCGGGCGGCCGGAGCGATGCCAATCGACGGACGTCTTCTCTTCGCTGCGGCGGTTCATGGCGCCAAAGCCCGCCGTCGCCGCCGACGACGACGAGGAAGAGGCGGGTCCGGCGCTCCACGAGGAGGGCGCGTTGGAGGCACGGGCGACCGAGGCGGGGCTCGCCCCCAGGCAAGCCGGCTACCTCGAGTTCGCCGAGGAGTACCCCGACCTGGAGACGATGGTGCGCGGCTACATGGCCGCCGCCCCGTTCGTACGGGCCACTCGCGCAGCGGGCGAAGACGCCGTTCGCGAGGCGCTCACCGAGGCACTGCGACCGCTCGAGGCCCCTTCCGGCCGCTACCGACTCGAGGACGAGGTCCGCTACCTCATCGCGGTTGCGTAGCCAAGTCCAGCCGAACCCGCGCGATATCAGGGTGCAGGTTCAGGGTCCTACCACGATGTTCGACCGGCGCGTAACGGAGAGGCTTCACCCATCTTCACTACACGAGATCGGGAGGAAGTCATGCCGTCCACCGCCACCGCCGAACCGACCACCACCACCGAGTCGACCGCAACCGACACGCTGCCGCGCGAGCTGGCCTACCGCAAGAACGACGGCATCCAGGTCGCGTTGCTCCGGCAGCCCGCCGACAGCGCCGTGACGATCCTCGTGGAGGACATGCGCACCGGCGTCGCCCTTGAATTCGACGTCGCCGGCGAAGACGCCCTCGACGCCTTTGACCATCCATACGCGTACGCGCCGTAACCAGCCTCAGCCCGGCTGGACGGCGTCGCGCGCGAGGCCGCCGGGACACGCACGCCGCTCCCGCGCGGCAACGCGCC
>JBOGYT010000361.1:0-6593 GCA_050696955.1 Solirubrobacteraceae bacterium
GTCCCTCAGCGCGGCCATCGCGCGCGGCGTCGCCACGAGCACGCGTGCGGCGCGGGGGGCACGCACGGCGCCGGCGTCGCCGCCCGTGAGGTAGATGCCATCCAGGTCGGCGAGCGACTCCCACGGCAGCACATCGGAGCGCACGGGCACGATCCGCTCGCCGAGCACCGTGATCGTCCGCTCGCCCGCCGCGTCGAGGAACGTGAATGTGCGTCGCTGCGCACCCCGGCGCCGCGCGGCGTGCAGCGTCACGCCGTGGTGCTCGCGCAGCCGCTCTTCGGACTGCTGCCCGGCCGCGTCGTCGCCGAGCGCCGTCAGGAACGTCGCGGCGCCGGCGAGCTTTCGCAGCTGCACGGCGGCCACCGCGCCGCCGCCGCCGGCGTCGGCGAACACGTCGTCGGCGTGGACGATCTCGCCGGGCTGCGGCACGCGCGCCACGCACGCGAACTGCACCCACTCGACATGACCGACGACGCCGACGCGAACGCCGCGCTGCACGCCGCTACCCGCCCGTGGGGAGCGTCCCGCCCGGCCCGCCCTCGTGCACCTGCGGGAAGCGCAGGTTCAGGCCGCCGAACGGGATCGGGCCCTGCTCCTTGCAGCCCGGCGTGTCGGTCGGCGGCTTCTCGCCGGTGCGCCGGCAGTCGAAGCTCGGCAGCACGAGCGTGCCCGGATCGCGCAGCGAGTTCGGCCGCAGGTACGCGTTGCCGCGGTTGTCGAGGCCGCGCACGAACGCCGGCAGCGACTGCGTGCCGAGCATGATGATCTGCGGCAGCACGTGCCCGTTGCTCTTGCTGCCCGGCGCTGTCCCGCGAATTCCGCCGAGCGCGACAGGCCCGATGTTGAAGAAGTCCGACACCTTCATCTGGTTGAGCTCGAGGTAGCGCAGCAGCGGGTTGAGCTGCTGCAGGAACGGCCCGGTCGCCTCGAGCGTCGGATCCAGCCCGCGGAGCACGCGCGTGAGCGCCGGCAGGCCCTTGTCGCCGGCGGTGATGAGCGGGCCGAGGTTCCTGAACAGGTTCTCGAGGTCGGGCGACAGCTTGCGCAGCGACGCCGTCGTCGGCTGGAGGTCGTCGAGCACCGGCTCGAGGTCGCGGATGAGCGGCTCGGTGTTGATCGAGAACGTCCGCAGGCGCGCGAGCGTCGCCTTCGTCTCGTCGAGGAACGTCGGGAAGATCCGGATCGCCTCCGCCAGCGAGTCGCTGCGCGCGCCGAGCTCCGTGAACAGCTCCGAGTTGCTCGAGATGAGCGTCGCGAGCGCGCCCTCGTCGCGGGTGATCTGCTCGAATGTGCGGCCCGTGTTCCTGACGAGGTTCGTCAGCGCGGCGTGGCGCTTGTCGAGCACGTCGACGACGCCCTGGGCGTTCTCGGCGAACACGCCGAGGTTGCCGAGCGCGTCGTTGAGGTCGCGCCCGCGCCCGGCGCCGGCCGCCGCGACGCTCGCCTGCCACTGCTGGAACGCCGTGCGCGTCGGCTTGTCGAAGATCTGCAGCAGCTCGTCGAACTCGACCGCCTGCGCGACCTGCCCGTCGCCCAAGCGCCCGTTCTCCTTGACGTACTCGGCGCCCTTCGTGCCCGTCGTCAGCTCGACGTACGTCTCGCCGATGAGCGTCTTCTGGCGCAGGATCGCGCGCGCGTCGGAGCGCAGCGGCGCGTAGGAGTCCTGCAGCTCGATCGTCGCGAGCGTGCGGTTGCCGCCCGGCGCGAGCTCCTTGGAGACGACCTTGCCGACCGACACGCCGGCGACGCGCACGTCGGCCTGCTCGGCGAGCGTCGTGGCGTCCGTGAAGGCGACCTGCACCTGATAGCCCTTGGGCTGCAGCGGGATCGGGCCGCCGAAGGCCTTCCACAGGAACAGCAGCAGCCCGAAGCACACGAGCGAGAACGCGCTGATGATGAGCAGCCGGCCAAGTGTCGGAGCGGAGGTGTTCATCGCCGCCTCGCCTTCCCGGTCGTCGCCCTGATCGCCTTCGAGACGTCCAGCGAGCGCGTCATCGGGTTCGCGCAGGCCGCCGCGAGGAGCGGCGACAGGCCGAGCGCGAACTCCGCCAGCGGGCTCTCGTTGACGAGGCTCGTGAGCGTCGCGCACGTGCCCGTGAGGAAGATCGGACGGATCGGCCCGTTGGCGTCCTCCAGGCTCTGCAGGTTCGCCGTCTGGTGCGTCAGCCAGGCCAGCCAGAAGAGGTAGCCCTCCTCGCGGCCGGCCTTGCCGGGCGCCTCGCGGCCGTTGGGGTTGTGGCCGAGCATGTTCACGAAGTGGTTGAGCACGTTCGCGTCGCGGTTGAGCTCGGGCATCGTCGTCGCGAGCCCGCGCGCCGCCGGCTTGAGATCGCGCACGAGCGGCCGGGCCGTGCGCACGAACGGGCGCACCTTCGTGCGGATGATCGGCGTCGCCTCGCGGGCGAACGGCCCGAGCGAGTCGTTGACGATCTCGAGCTCGCGAACGGCGGGGATGAGGGCGCGCGTCGTCGGGCCGAGCTCGTCGGCGAACGGCCCGACGGAGCGCAGCGTCGTCGTCGCCGTCTGGAGCGTCGGCGCGAGCTCCGAGACGGCCTCGCGCAGGTTCCCCTGCTCGGACGCGAACGCGCGCGTCGTCGTCGCGGCGGTGTCGACGAGCTGCGACAGATCCTCCGGCTTGGCGGCGAGCTTGCGGTTGAGCTTGGCCAGCGAGGTCACGAGCCGCCGCAGCGCGCCGCGCTCCTGCGCGAGCGACGCGTTCACGCGCCCGAGGTCGCGCACCGTCGGGCCGTAGCGCTTGAAGATGCGGGCGACGTCGTTGCCGCGCCCGCGCAGGCCCTCGCCGGCGCCGTTGGCCAGCAGCGTGACGTAGTCGCGCGTGCGGTCGTCGAGCTGGGAGAGGATCTCGTCGACGTCGACGTCGGTCAGCGTCGCCGCGATCGGGATCGTGAAGCCCTCCTCGACGGGCGGCCCCTCCTGGCCGGGGAAGATCTGCACGTACATGTCCTTCAGGCCGGTCCGCGGCCGCAGCATCGCGGTCGCGTCGCGGTGGATGAGGTCCTCATACTCGGGCTTGATGTCGAGGCCGACGATCGCGCGGCCGTTGCGCAGCGAGACGTCGCCGATATCGCCGATCTGCACGCCCGCGACCTGCGCCGTCTGGCCCTGACCGGGCGTGACGGCCTGCGCGGTGTCGAGCTCGACGTTGATGCGCATCGGCTTGTCCTCGACGAACGGGAACTGAAAGCGCTGCTGGTCGAGGATGTAGGCGCCGACGACGACGGCGATCGCGACGAGCGCGATGATCGCGACGAACGGGCCGAGGTTCTTGCGGATGACGCGGGTCACCGGCGTGACCTCTTCAGGGCCTCGTCGAGCTGCTTCGTGAGCCCGTTGCGCTGCGCCAGCCGGCGGATCTCGTCGAGCGTCAGCGGCTCGGAGCGGACCTTGCGCTCCGATCCCTTGAGCTTGAGCAGCTCCTGCATGAGCGCGACCGCGACGTCCTGGGACTTCGCGCTGCGCTTGCGCGCGGCGGCGGTGCGGGTGTTCACGGACGGCGGTGCGCCCTTCGGGATCGAGCGCAGGTCCGGCTGGTCCTGCGTCTCGCACGGGACGTGCGGTCGCAACGGCGGGCGCGTGCGCACCGGGCCGGGGTTGTGGCCGACGAGCGGCTCGAACGCGGAGCCGAAGAGCCCGTTGCCGAGGTTGAACGTCTCCAGGCCGCCGGTGCCGAGCACCTTGAAGTACTGGCCGTTGGCGTCGAACGAGCGGCTCTCCCCGGCGAGGCCGGGGAGGAACTTCGCCGCCTCCTGGTAGACCGGCCCGTTCGCCGGGAAGCGCGCGTCCTGGAGGCGGTCGTTGCCGAACGGGACGAGCTGCTCGGCCGTGCAGCTGGCAAACGCGCGCAGCTTCTGGAGCACCGGCACGGTGTTCTTGGAGACCCGCGCCAGCGCGGGCGTCGCGCCGCTCAGGTCGCGCGCGAGCCCCTGCAACTCGGACGGCGCCACGAGCCCGCGCAGCTGCTTGACGAGCGGCAGCAGCGAGTCGACGGTCGGCCCGAGCGAGCGCACGCCCGGCCGCGCGGCGACCGCGAAGCGGCGCACGTCGGGCAATGCGTTGTTGAGCGAGTCGAGCGTGGGGATCGCGGCGCGCAGCGTCAGCGGCAGCTCGCGGACGGCCGCGCGCAGGGCGCCCTCGCGATCGGCGAGCGCGGCGGCAGTCGCGTTGAAGTCGACGATCAGCGCGCGCAGCTGGGCCGGATCGGCCTCGAGCGCCTGCGAGACGATCCCCTGGTCGCGGACCCAGTCGCCGAGGTCGCCGGGCGCCTTGCCGAGCAGCGCCTCAGAGACGATCGCCGTGAACTTGTAGGCGTCGGGCTGGTAGCGCAGCGACTCGTTGAACGCCTTCGCGCCGCCATCCGACTGGGCGATCCCGATCTCGGTGAAGACCCGGCGCAGGTTGTTGCGGGTGTCGCTCTTCAGCGCCGCGAGCAGCTGGTCGAACTGGACCGGGTTCGACGTGCGGTCGGCCGGGATCGTGTCGCCGTCGTCCATCTCGCCGGTCGATGCCGAGCCCGGCGAGAGGTCGACGAAGAAGTTGCCCTCGAGGAAGATGCGCGGGCGGATCTTCGCGCTCGCGTCGTTGTGGATCGGGCGCGCGTCGTCGTCGGAGATCGCCAGCCTCAGGGTCGCCGACTGCGCGCCGGGGCTCGTGTGCTCGATGCCCGAGACCTTGCCGATGTTCACGCCGGCGATCCGCACCGGCGAGCCCTTGTTGATCCCGCTCGTGTCCCGGAACGCCGCCTTGATCTCGTACGGCGCGTTGACGAGCGGGACGTCCTTGGAGAACCCGAGCCAGACGACGATGACGGACACGATCAGGACCGTCGCGCCGACGGCGAACGAGCTCGGGCCGGGGCCGCGGCGGCCGCTCATGGGTTCAGCACCACCGGAGGAGCGATGCCCGTCGGCTCGGCCGAGAACGTCTGGCCGGCGGGGATGCGCGCGCGGCCCTTGAAGGTCGGGCCCTGGTTGCCCGGCGAGCGCGGGTCGGTGACGATGTTCAGGCTGGGCGAGAAGCCCGTGGCCAGCCGGTCGGGGTAGCCGCGCTGGCCCGACTCGCAGTCGGCGTTGCCGTTCTCGTCGACGGCGCGGCTGTAGTCCTGGCCGTGGAACGCCGCCGCGTCACCCTGCAGCGCGTGCGTGATCGGGTCGACGCTGCCGCCGTTCGCCGGTCCGGGGCGGCCGAACTCGGCCATCGAGTTGGGCTGCGTGAGCGGCGCGAACTTCACCTGGATGCGCTGCAGCGTGCCGGTCGCGTCCTCCTCGGAGAGATGGTCGGAGAGGTGCGTCCACCAGTAGTTGAAGTAGTTGCAGACCGTCTGGTGCGGGCCGACCCACTGCAGCGTCGGGTTCAGCGTGCTCACCGTCGTCCGCAGGCCGCGCAGCGTGACGTCGGTCGTCGGCGACTCGGCCAGCTCGCGCAGCGCGGCGAGCGTGCGCTCGAGCTTGCGGTTGAACTGCGGCGTGCGGCGCAGGACGGGGATCCCGGCGGCCAGCGCACGGTTGATCGCAGGCAGGCTCAGCCGCAGCTCGGCCGCCGAGGCGCGCAGCTCGTCGGAGATCCCGGCCAGGCGGGCGAGGAACGGCCGCGTCAGCGGCAGCGAGAAGATCCCCTCCGCGAGCGTGCCCGGGGAGCGCTCGATCGTGTCGCGCAGCGGCTGCCCGTCGTCGACCGACAGCGCGCCGAACGTGTCGGCCATGCCGGTGAAGCCGCCCGCGAGCGTGTCCGACAGCGGCGCGACGATGCGCGCGCCGTCCTCGAGCTCGCGCAGCATGCGCACGAGCTGCGTGTCCGGTGCGGCGAGGTTGCGCATGACCGGCGGCAGGTCGCCGAAGAGGTCGGGCAGCGCGGCGAGCGTCTGGTTGACCGACCGGCCGCGGCCCGCGAGCGCGGTGCCGAAATAGTCCAGGACGCGCTCGACGTTCTGCCGCGTGGGCTCGTCGAAGATCGCGAAGAAGTCGTCGAGCTCGGGCGGCACGGCGCCGGCCTTCGTCGCGATGACCTCGCCCTCCTCAAGCGCCGTGCCGGACGTCCCGCGCACGAGCTCGACGTACTTCAGCCCGAGCGCGGAGCGCGGGCGGATGCGGATGGTCGAGTCCTCGGGGAGAGGCGTGGCCGACTTGTCGAGCTTCAGCGTGAGCTGCGCCCCGCTGCGCCCGTCGTCGCTGCGAACCGGGGCGATCTTCGTGACCTGGCCGATCCGGAAGCCGCCCTCGCGCACCTCGTTGCCGATGACGAGGCGCGCGGCGTTGGGGGTGTCGACCTTCAGCTCGAACGTCGGCACGAACGGCAGGCCCTTGTTCGCGTTGTAGGCGAGCAGCACGGCGGCGATGACGACGAGCGTCGTGACCGCTCCGATGAACACGGGGTTCGCGGCGACGGATGGTGCGCGGCGTCCTCTCATGGGCCGAGCAGGAAGTCGAGGAGGTTCTGCTCGTTCTGCGCGCTCGACGCGCTGGAGCGCCCGCTGTCCTGCCGGCCGAGCGGGAGCTTGTCGAGCAGCTCGTCGAGCAGGCTGCGCGGGCGGGGCGCCTGCGGCGTGGCGGGCGCCTGCGCCGGCGGCGCCGCCGGGC
>JBOGYT010000362.1:0-3796 GCA_050696955.1 Solirubrobacteraceae bacterium
GCGAGCGCGACGCGCTGGCGCTCGCCCCCCGACAGCGTCGGCGGCCGCGCCTCGGCGAGGTGGCCGATGCCGAAGCGCTCGAGCAGCTCCTCCGCGCGCCGGCGGCGCTGCGCCCGCGGCAGCCTGCGCAGGCCGTAGGCGACGTTCTGCCACACGCGCAGATGGCCGAAGAGCGCGTAGTCCTGAAAGACGTAGCCGCAGCCGCGCAGCTCGGGCGCGACCTCGCGGCGATTCGCCGTGTCGAGCCAGACCTCGTCGCCGCACACGACCGTTCCGTACTGCGGACGCAGCAGGCCGGCCGCGATGCGCAGCAGCGTGCTCTTGCCCGCACCGGACGGCCCCGCGAGCGCGATGCACTGTCCGGCCGGCGCCTCGAGCTCGGCCTCGAGCACGAACCGGCGCAGCGTCGTGCGGGTCTCAATACGCAGCATCGGCCGCCCGCAGCCCGCTGAGCAGCTTCACCGACAGCAGCAGCGCAGCCGACGCCGCCACGAGCACCGCCGACAGCGCGAGCGCCGCGGTGAAGTCGGTCCCCAATCGCTCGTAGATCGCCAGCGGCGCGGTCTGCGTGCGCCCGCGAAACGACCCGGCGAAGATGAGCGTCGCGCCGAACTCGCCTAGCGCGCGGCCCCAGGCGAGCGCGAGGCCGGCGAGCAGGCCGGGCGCCGCGGCCGGGATCGCGACGCGCAGGAAGGTGCGCGCCTCGGAGGAGCCCAGGGTGCGCGAGGCCTCGAGCCACGTGCGGTCCACGGAGGCGAACGCGGCCTGAGCCGAGCGCAGGAAGAACGGCGCCGCGACGAACGTCAGCGCGATCACGACGGCGACGGTCTCGAAGACGATCCGGATCCCGGCGTCCTCGATCGCGCCGCCGATGAGCCCGGCGGGACCGAACGTGGCGAGCAGCCCGACGCCCGCGACGGCCGGTGGCAGGACGAGCGGCAGCTCGACGAGCGTGATCACGAGCTCGCGGCCCTTGAACCGCCGCGTGGCCAGCAGGTAGGCGGCCGGCGTGCCGACGACGACGATGATCGCGAGCGCCGCGAGCGTCGTGCGCAGGCTGAGCCACAGCGCGTCGAGGACGCCCGGGTCGTCGAGGCTCGAGATGAGCTCCCCCGGCGTCGCCTCGACGAAGATCGCGACGACCGGGAGCGTGAGGAACGTCAGCGCCAGCGCGAACGCGCCGAACAGCGCGCCCGCGAACCAGCGCTGACCGATCATGCCGGCGGCGGCTCGAAACCGGCGTCGCGCAGCGCGTCGGCTCCTGGCCCGTCGAGCAGCCCGTCGACGAAGCTTTGGGCCGCCGCGCGGTTGCGAGCGCCCTGCACGATCGCGACCCCGTAGGCGACGTTCGGCTGCAGCTTGTCGGGCAGCTCGATCGCCTCGAGGCGCCCGTTCGTCGCTTGCACGTCGGTGATGTAGACGAAGCCCGCGTCCGCGGCGCCCTGCGTGAGCTTGGCGGTGATCCCGGCGACGTTCGGCTCCTCGGTCTTGACGTTCGCGTAGATCTGCTTCTGCGCGGACGTGCTGAGCCCCGCGAGGACCTTGCGCGTGTAGGTGCCGACCGGGACGTCCTTCGCGCCGATCGCCAGGCTGACGCCCCCCTTCGTGAGGTCGTCGAGCGAGCGGACCTTGTTGCTGTCCTTGGGGATCGCCAGCACGAGCCGGTTAACGGCGAAGACCACCGGCTTCTCGACGAGCTTGGCGGTGTAGAGCTCGTCGGGCAGCTTCGTGTTCGCCGACGCGAAGACGTCGGGCTTCGCGCCGCTGCGGATCTGCGTCGCGAGCTCGTCGGAGCCGGCGAAGTTGAACTGCGCCCTGGCCGTTTTGAAGCTCTGGCCGTAGCTCTCGAACGCGCCGTTCAGGGACTGTGCGGCCGACACGACGAGCTCGCCTCCACTTGCCGAGGCGTTCTTGTCGTCGTCGCCGCAACCGCCGGCGACGAGCGCCAGCGCGACGAGTACCAGCGCAAACGCGCGAGTCCATCGACCGCGCCGGATGAGATGGTCCATGTGCATAAGCATTGCATAGGTAAAACAGGCGATGCGGTAACGTCCCGGCCGTGCAGCGGGCGAACGACAGCGAGGGGCTGACCCACCTCGACGAGGAAGGACGGGCGCGGATGGTCGATGTCGGCGCGAAGGCCGTCACCGAGCGGGTGGCGATCGCGCGCGCCGTCGTGCGGATGGCGCCCGAGACCGCCGCGGCGGTCGCCGCCGGCGATGCGCCCAAGGGCGACGTCGTCGGCACCGCGCGGATCGCGGCGATCCAGGCGGCCAAGCGCACGGACGAGTGGATCCCGCTCGCGCACTCGCTCTCGCTGAGCTCCGTCGACGTCGACATCGACGTCGACCCCGACGCGGGCGAGGTGACGGTCACGACGACCGCGCATGTCAGCGCGCAGACCGGCGTCGAGATGGAGGCGATGGTCGGATGCGCGGCCGGCGCGCTGTGCGTCTACGACATGGTCAAGGGCCTCGAGCGCGGCGTCGTCATCGAGCGCGTCGAGCTGCTCGAAAAGCGCGGCGGTCGGTCCGGCGTGTGGAGGCGCGATGCCTGATGCCCACCGCCGCCCTGCTCACGATCAGCGACACGCGCTCGGCCGGCGAGCGTGAGGACACGACGACGAGCCTCATGGCCGAGATCCTCGGCGACGCCGGGGTGCAGGTCGTGGCGACCCAGCTCGTGCCCGACGAGCACGACGACATCGCGGCGGCGATCGTCGAGTTCGCCGAGCATGCCGATCTCGTCCTGACGTCGGGCGGCACCGGCCTGGCGCCGCGCGACGTCACGCCCGAGGCCACGCTGTCGGTGCTCGACCGCGAGGCGCGCGGGATCGCCGAGGCGATGCGCTCCGAGACGGCCAGGCACCAGAAGCTGTCGTGGCTGTCGCGCGCGGTGGCAGGCCAGCTCGGCACGACGCTCGTCGTCAACCTGCCCGGCAACCCGAAGGCCGTGCGCGAATGCCTCGACGTGCTCGTCCCGATGCTCCCCCACGCGCTGAAGCTCAGCGCGGGGGGCGGGCAGCACGGCTGAGCCGACGCTACCGCACCCGGGTCACCTGCTGTGTGACGGTCGCCGTGGTGAAGTCGGTGGCCTCCGCGACCGCCTTCATCGTGTGGGTGCCGTAGCCGACCCAGGAGGGCGGCGACCAGCTGTACGAGTACGGGGAGCTCGTGTCGCTCGTCAGCCAGATCCCGTCGACGTAGTAGCTGACCTTCTTGACGGTCTTCGTTCCGCCGGGCTGCGCGTTCAGCGTGAGCTGATTGGTGAACGTCTGTCCGGCCACGGGCGAGATCCACTTGAGCGTCAGCCCGGACGTCGGAGGCGGCGGTGCCGTGACGCTCCACGTCCAGGCGGCGGCGGTGGCGTCGGTGTTGCCGGCGGCGTCGGTGGCGCGCACGTTGACGGTGTGGCCGGCGACCGACAGGCCCGAGTAGGTCTTGGGGCTCGTGCAGCTCGCCCATGTCCCGCCGTCGATCCGGCACGCGAACGTGCTGCCCGACTCCGTCGAGGTGAACGCGAAGCTCGCGCTCGTCGACGTCGTCGAGCTCGCCGGTCCGCTCGTGATCATCGTGTTCGGCGGCGTGGTGTCGGTAGCCGGCGGCGGCGGGGGTGGCAGCGCCGCCGTGATCGTCCATGTCCAGGTCGCGGGGGTGGCGTCGGTGTTCCCGGCGGCGTCGGTGGCGCGCACGTCGACGGTGTGGCTGGCGACCGACAGGCCCGAGTAGGTCTTGGGGCTCGTGCAGCTCGCCCACGTCCCAGCGTCGATGCGGCACGCGAACGTGCTGCCCGACTC
>JBOGYT010000363.1:0-17646 GCA_050696955.1 Solirubrobacteraceae bacterium
GGGCGGGGCCGGACACGCGCCGCGGCGGGGCGCCGTGCGAGCGCCTGATCCGCCGGTCGCGCTCGGGGGCGGTCGTGGCAGCGGCGGAGCGGCTCATGGCGTGTCCTCCTTGACCTTCGTTGCGACGCGCAGACGCGCCGAGCGCGCGCGCGGGTTGGCCGCGATCTCGCCCGCTGTGGGCGCGACCGCCCTGCGGCTGACGAGCTCGGCCTCGGGCTCGCGGCCGCAGCCGCAGACCGGCAGGTCCGGCGGGCAGATGCAGCCCTGCGCGCGGGCGGCGAGGAAGCGCTTGACGCGGCGATCCTCCAGCGAGTGAAACGAGATACCGGCGAAGCGTCCGCCGCTGCGCAGCCGCCCCCAGGCGAGCGGCAGTGCCGCGTCGAGCTGCCCGAGCTCGTCGTTGACGGCGATGCGCAGCGCCTGGAAGACGCGCTTGGCGGGATGGCCGCCGGCGAAGCGGGCCGGCGCCGGGATGGCGGAGCTGACGACATCGACGAGCGCGATCGTCGACGCGATCTTTTGCTTGGCGCGCGCGCGGACGATCGCGCGCGCGATCTGGCGCGCGTAGCGCTCCTCGCCGAGGTCGCGGAAGATCGCCTCCAGGCGGCGCGACTCGGCCTGGTTGACGAGCTCATGGGCCGTGAGTTCGAGCGTCGGATCCATCCGCATGTCCAGCGGCGCGTCGTAGGAGTACGAGAAGCCGCGCTCCCAGGTGTCGACCTGCATCGAGGACATGCCGAGGTCCATGAGCACGATGTCCGCCTTCACGCCCTCGTCCTCGAGCTGCGCCAGGCCGTCGACGAACGACGCGCGGATGAAGCGCGTCGAGCACGGCAGCTCGGCGGCCAGCTCGTGGAAGCGCTCGGCGGCGACCGGGTCGCGGTCGATCGCGATGAGCGTCCCCTCCGAGCCGATCCGCTCGGCGAGCAGGCGCGCGTGACCGCCCGCGCCGAAGGTGCAGTCGACGACGAGCTGTCCAGGGCGCGGATCGAGCAGCTCGATCGCCTCGCCGGCCAGCACCGGCACGTGCGGAACGGTCATGTCAATCAGTGTGGCCAAGGAGTGCGGTGATCTCGGAGACATCAGAGGCGAGGGCTGCGTTGTAGTCCGCCCAGACGGCGCGGTCCCACACCTCGAGGGCGTCGCCCGCGCCGGTCACGACGACCTCCTTCGACAGGCCGGCGTGCTCGAGCAGAAAAGGGGGCACCATGACCCGGCCGGCCGCGTCCAGTTCGGTGTCGAGGGAGTTGGCGGCGAAGAAGCGCTGCAGCTTCTGCGCCTCGTCGGAGAGCGGGTGGAAGCTCGCCAGCGCGCTCTGCGTGTACGTGTCGTACGCGCCCGGGGTCCAGATCGCCACGCAGCGCTCGAGCCCCTTCGCGAGCACGACGCCCTCGGACAGCGCGGCCCGGAAGCGGGCGGGAACCGTGAGCCGGTTCTTCGCGTCGAGGGAGTAGTCGAAGGATCCGCGGAAGGCCATGGCTGCGGTGCGTCGAAGAAGTTGAGCCGAGGTGGAGGGGTGGGAGGAGCCCCTCCACCCCGGCTCTCAGTCCGGCTCGGTGTCCGGCTCGCTGTCGCGACGGTACTCCACTTTCCCCCACTCTGCAAGTCATCTTCCACTCTTTCCCCCACACTGCTCCCAGGTGGACGAATGTTTGCGGAAAAGGCGTTCGTTAGCAGGGATTTTCGGACACGGTGAGGCGTCCATGAGCAGGCGTTCTGAGCGCACGCGAGCGTGCAAGACCACTCATCTGGGCGCGATCTTGCGGTTCCGGCGGAATTCCGCCGGTGCGTGTGCATTGGGTGGGGGGCGGTGGGGGGCCGCCGGCGCGCCCGCGGTCAGCTGCGGTCCGCCTCGGCGCGGCCCGGCTGGGCTGACGCGGAGGGGGACCGCGTCCGACAGCGCTGCTGCGGGCATGCCATCCATGTCAAGTTGTCCCCGCATGCCGAGGCATATCCGACATTGACGCCTCTGGCACACCATCGATGTCGAGTTTCCCCCGCGTGGCGGGGTCAATTCGACATCGGTGCCCGGCAGGCCGGCTCCCCCGGCGAGGCCAGGATGGAGCCCGCGGCCGGGGGCCGGGGGCGTGGTGGAAAACCGGCCGCATGTTCCCGTTTTCAACCACACCCCTCCGCGACCGCCAGGGATGACCGCCATCCTGTTACCGATCACTACGCGAACGACACGACACTGCGGAGGATCTGTGATGCGGCGCCCGCGGCGGGCACGACCGCCTCTCGCGCCCATCACGACTACGCGCCGGGCGCGCGGGTGCGGTCGAGCGCATCGGCGAGCCGCGCGGCGAGCGCTGAGAGCGCGTCCCAGTCCTCGACGCCGCGAGGCCGTCAGTCGGTGCCGCAGACCTCGAAGCCGTAGCCCTTCGCGCGCTGGTCCTGACGGTCGGCTTCCTGCTCGTTGTCCTTGATGATCTTCTGGACCTTCGCCAGGCTGCCGTCCGCCGCGGCCTGCTGGATGCGACGCGTGAGTCGCAGCCCCTGCGCCTGCCCGTCGAGGTACGCCCCGAGCTCGGCCTCGTCGCCCCCGGGTATCGGGAGCGCGCGGAACTTCTTGGTGGCGACCTCGGCAGCCGCGACCCCGCGGCCGAAGATCGGCGCGAGATCCTCCACGCGCGCGTCATCGGGCAGCGCGTCGACGTCGCGGTCATATTGGCGTCGGGCCGCCCGGAACTCGCGACAGATGGCATCGCCCCTGGCGATGTACTGCGCCTTGGTGAACTTGTCGGAGCCGTCCGGGTTGTCTGAGCCGCCGTCGTCGCCACAACCCGCCAGTGCGACGGCCAGCCCCACCATCACGATGCACGTCTTGCGCATGCGGTCCCTTTCGAATCGTCACACCCCGTGCGCGCAGTATCTGCGACTCGCGTCACAGACGTATCACGGCGCCCCGGTTTTTGAACTGACGTGTACATCGCCGGCCGTTGCAACCGGCCGGCAACCTCGACTTGAAGAGAGGAACACGTTCACATGAGCATCTCACCCAACCGCGCGGTCGCCCTCGGGACCCCGCTCATCTTCGCCCCGCTCGCCGGCGCCGTCACGGCGCTCGCCGCCAAGCACGCGCCGGGTCTGGACATCGACCCGGGGCAGCTGCAGGCGATCTTCATCGCCGGCGCCACGATCGCGCTCGCCAAGGCGGGTCTGTGGATGAAGGGCTGGCAGGACTTCGAGAAGCACGAGCAGCTCATGCCCGCCGATGCCTTCGAGCCCGCCAACGGGATCGACGCTGCCGGCAGCGAGCCCGACATGGACGAGGACATCGACACCGCCGCCGACGAGGACTCGGCCGTGGCCGACAGCGACCTCGACGACGACATCGAGGACGACGACGACGACCTGCTGGCCGAGCTCGAGCCGGCGCTGGCGGCGGCCGCTGACGAAGCGCTCGCCGCGAAGGAGTGACGACGATGAGCAACCCCACCGAAGACCTGCTCACCGAGCTGCAGACCATCGACGATCGCGAGGACCGGATCCTCGACGTGCTGCTGCGCCACGGCGCCGCGCTGGAGGAATCCGAGCGCCGCATGAACATGGTGTCCGTCGGCGACCTGCGCGCGCTGCGCGACGGGCTTTCGAGCCTCGAAGGCGTGATCGACAAGCTGCAGGCCGACGTCGCCACCGCTGAGGCCGCGGCGACGCCGGCGCTGCCGTCCGCCGCGAACAGCGCCAAGAGCAACGGCCAGACAGAACCGGCCGCCGCTCAGCCGGCCGCCGCTGCGCCCGAGCCGAATCCATCCACCGCGGCGACCACGCCCGCCGCTGCTGCACCCGTGCCGCTGCCGGCGATGACGTTCGAGCAGCTCGAGGCGCGGATCCGCAAGAACGACGAGGAGGCGGCGCAGGTCAAGGAGATCCTGCGCGACCGCCTGCTGGCGCTCGGCAGCACGCCACATGAGCCGGGTACGCCGCTTGTGCCGGGCACGCCGGTCGCTCCGAGCCCGCTCGGTGCACCGACGATCGCCGCGCCCACGCCCGGCGTCCCGGACATCACGTTCCGGCTCAGCAACCCGCCGATGAAGAGCGACGAGATCAAGCGCTTCCAGCGCGAGCTCAACCGCCGCTTCGAGAAGTGGGGCATCAACGTCCAGGTCCGCGAGGACGGCACGTACGGCAAGGCGACACGCCACGCCGCGCGCCAGGTCCTGCTCGGTCTCGGGGTGTCCCCCGCCGAGTACGACGACGGCATCACGCCGCGGCTGCGCATGCTGGTGCTCACGCCGAGCATGCGCACGCCGCTCGAGCGCGAGCAGGCCAAGGCCCGGCGCCCGTGGCTGAAGCGGCTGCGGGCACGTGAGGCCGTCCAGCCGAAGCGCGACCTCAAGCGCTCCAAGCACCCGGCGAGCTCGAAGCCGAAGGGCACGAGCACGGCGCCCGCCGCCAGCGTTGCGGCGGCGATCCGGTCCCACGGCGGTCGCTACGAGGACATCATCGTCCGCGAAGCCAAGCGCCAGGGGCTCCCGATCGCGCTCGTCTGCGCCGTGGTCCAGACCGAGTCGGAGTTCACGAACGTGTTCGGACACGACCCGGTCCGCAACCCGATCAAGAGCCCGGCGGGCCGCTCGCTCACCGTCACCGAGGCGACGTACACGTCCTACCTCAAGCACCGCAAGGCGGGCCTCGGCTGCCAGGGCGTGGGCCCGATGCAGCTGACGAGCAGCGGCCTGCAGGACCGCGCCGACGCCCTCGGCGGCTGCTGGACGCCGGCGGCGAACATCCGCGTCGGGTGCGAGTTCCTGGCCGGCAACATCAAGCGGCTGAGCAGCAAGCGACAGGGCATCCGCGCCTACAACGGCTCGGGCCCTGCGGCCGAGCGGTATGCGACGAAGGTCCTCGAGCGCGAGGCCGCCTGGGCGAAGCGGCTGGCCGCTGCCACGACGACCGTCGCTGCGAAGCCGAAGCCCGGCCACGCGCCCGCGAAGGGCGGCGTCAAGGGCGCTCCGCGAACGTTCAAGCTCACGAAGAAGCCGCTGTCGGGCAACGACGTGAAGCGCTTCCAGCGCGACCTCAACAAGCGCTTCGAGATCTGGAAGATCCACTCGCGCATCAGCGAGGACGGCCACTACGGCGCGACGACGCGGCAGGCGGCACGACAGGTGCTGACCGGCCTTGGCATCGCATCGGCCGACTTCGAGGGCGGCGTCACGCCGCCGCTGCGCAGCAAGATCCGCAACCCGAGCCTGCGCACGCCGGCCGAGGTGGCGCGCGCGAAGTCACGCGAGGCATACGTGGCGAAGCTCCGCAAGAAGCTCAACGGCAAGGGCGGCGGCGCGCTGCGCCTGCGCGCCTACGCGGAGGCCAAGCGGCTGTCCGACAGGGGCGTCCGGGAGGTCGGCGGCAACAACCGCGGCGCGATGGTCATGGAGATCATCAAGGGCAACGGCGGCCCGGGGCCGGAGGCCTGGTGCGGCGACTTCGTGGCCTGGTGCTACCGCAAGGCCGGCTCCAAGGCGGTCACCCGCCAGTGGGCGTCGGTCCGCGCGGTCGGCGGCCTCGGCGGCGTGAAGCGGACGAAGCAGCCGCTCAAGGGCGACCTCGTCCGGTTGCGCTTCGACCACATCGGCATGTTCGTGTGCTGGTGTGACTCGCGCGGCAAGGAGGTCGGGATGGGCGCGGCGACGCACATCAAGACCATCGAGGGCAACACCGGGCGCAGCGGTTCGGTGTCGGATTCCAAGGGCGGCGGCGACGGCGTCTACACGAAGCTCCGCGCCCGCGGCCTCGTGTCCGACTTCCTGCACATCGCCAGGTAGATCACGCCGGCTGGAGAGCTCGCTGCCGCGCGGCGGCGAGCACGACGGCCGGGCGCGGCAGGAAACGGGGCGTGCGCGATGCGTACGCCCCGTACTCCGCCGGGAACTCACCCAGGAGCGCTGCCTCCTCCATCCGCAGGCGGTACGACTGCGCCACGCAGAAGACGATCAGCGGGACGACGTTCAAGAGCTGCTGCGACGCGACGACGAAGCCCGCGAACGCGGCGATCTCACCGACGTAGACGGGATGACGGACGAAGCGATACGGGCCGCGCATCACGAGCCCGCGGACCTCCGGCAGCACGCCGAAGCAGGTGCCCAGGCAGAGCACCGATGCCAGCGTGAAGCAGACGGCGAGGACGACGAGCGTCTCGCCGACCACCACCGCCGAGATCGCGGCGTCCGCGCCCGGCGACGAGAGAAAGGCCGGCGACAGGATGGCCGCCGTGCAGGCGATGAAAGCCCGCGGTGACCGCGACGGCCGCCGCGACGGCCTGCGCCGGTAGATGAACACGGCGAAGGCCGCCAGCACGAGCGTCTTCAGGCCCGCGTCGGCGAACAGCAGCCACGCTCGCAGTGCGGGTTCCTCGAGCGCCTTGTGCAGCATCTCCGCGGCGTGCACGGGCAGGCCCGCCGTGATCGCCAGGAACAGCACCGTGGCCACTCGGCGGTCGATGAGCCAGCGCGGTTGCTGGGATGCCGTGGTACGCCGTCGTCTCATACCGATCATCTCGTCAGCCTCCGAGCGCCTCTTTGAACGCGAATACAGCGGGACCCAGCAGCACGACGAACATGGCCGGGAAGATCAGGAAGACCAGCGGGAAGAGCATCTTGATCGGCGCCTTCTGCGCGCGCTCCTCGGCCGCCTGACGGCGGCGCGTGCGCATCTCGATCGCCAGGCCGCGCAGGATCGAGCCGATCGATACGCCGAGCCGCTCGCCCTGCTGCAGCGAGCGCACGAACGAGCGCACCGACGGCGTCTCGCAGCGCTCCAGCAGCTTCCCGAGAGACTGGTCGTTGGAGAGCCCCATGCTCTGCTCCTGCAGCATGAGCCGCAGCTCGTCGCCCAACGGGCCCGACATCCTGATCGCGACCATCTGCAGCGCGCCGCCGAGCCCGACCCCGGCCTCGACGCTCACCACGAGCAGATCGATGAGCTCGGGCAGATCGCGGTCGATCTTCTCGCGGCGCTCGACGCCGCGGCGCTCCATGACGATCAGCGGCGCCCTCCAGGCGAGCGCGCCGCCGACGACGACCGCGAGGATCGTGAAGACGTTCGGCGCGCTGACGGCGAGCAGCGCGAGGGCGGCGGTGAACGCGGCGCTGGCCATGAGCCGGTAGCCCAGATACGCCTCGGTCGTGAGCGTGTAGTAGCCGGCGCCGAGCAGGTCACGGCGCATCTGGACGGGGTCGACGCGGCTCATGCGGCCGACCATCGCCCCGCCAAGCCGCTCGGCGACGCTGCCCAGATCGACGCCCTGCGGGACCGCTGAGTCGGCCTCCGCATCGGCGCGGAAGCCGTACATCTCGATCGACCGCAGGCGCTCGGCGGCCTGCAGCCGGCTGAATCCCAGCGCGCGGGCGCCCAGCGCCGCGGACAGGCCGACGAATGCGAGGCCGACGAGCAGAGTGAGGTACATGCGTTGCTCCTCAGACCTTGAAGTTGACGATCTTGCCGATGACGAGTGAGCCGCTGATCATCATCACGCCGGCGAGCGTGAGCATGATCAGCCCGAGCGGCGTGACGAACAGCGGCTCGACGTACTCGGGATCGAAGAGCGAGATGATGAGCAGCAGGACGAGCGGGAGCGCGGTCACGACCCAGCGCGACAGCCGCCCCTGAGCCGTGAGCGCCTTGACCATGCGCCGCAGCTCCGAACGCTGGCGCAGCGCCTCGGTGATGCGGTCGAGCACCTCGGCGATGTTGCCGCCGGCCTCGCGCTGGATCTGGGCGACGAGGGCGATCTGCATCACGTCGCGGCTGTCCATGCGCTCCTGCACGACGCGCAGCGCCTCGTCGAGCGGCACCCCGAGCGCCTCGTCGGCGACGACGCGCAGAAGCTCCGCGCGGCTTGGTTCCGGCGCGTCCTCGGCGACCATCGCCAGTGCGGCGACGAAGCCATGCCCCGCCCGGATGGCCGACGCCGCGCCCTGCAGGACGTCGGGCAGCTGGTCGGTGAACAGCGTGCGCTGACGGTCGCGCCTGATGCGCACCCACGTCCGCACCGCCCACGGGATGGCGAACGCGAAGCACCCGACGAGGGCGATCCCGGTCACCTGCACGAGCAGGTACATGACCACGAGCGTCGCGAGCGCGGTCAGCGTGACGATCCGCAGGGGATCGACCGAGATGCGGGCGATCTCGACGTCCAGCTTGAACGCGGCCCACCACTCGGTTCGCTCGAGCGAGCGCTCCGCCCCGCCCGGCGCATGCTCGGTGAGCACCGCGTCGCCGGCGGGCGCGCCCTCGCCCGGCATCGACACGAAGCCGCGCACCCGTTCGCGCAGCCCGGGCCCGCGCCCGCGGCGCACGAGCAGGATCCACATCGCCAGCGCGATCAGCATCGCGCACAGCAGCCCCGTCAGCGCGATCCCCTGCGCCGACGTCCAGAAGCTGTCCTTGACCTGCACGAACGTGGCGCCGCCCGGAACCGTGTACGTGGCGGTGGCCACGCCGTCGATGCCGGCCACGCCGACCGCGACGGTCACCTCGCGCCCGGGGTCGGCGGCCGAGCGATAGCGCAGGACGTAGTCGCTGGCGAGCTGCGTGCCGAGGTCACGGAAGATGCGGCGCAGGTCGGCGACCGACGCGGCCGCGATATAGCGTCCGCGACCGGCGGCCGCGAGATCCTTCAGCTCCCCGCTGTCGAAGTACTGCGAGCGCAGGCCGACCGTGTGGATCGTCACGCCGGCCTTGCGAGCCCGCCGCGCGACGGCGGCCGCCGGCACACCGCTGCCGGTGTCCGAGCCGTCGGACAGCACGATGACCGAGCCGGTGGTGATGTTCGACTGATCGAGCAGGTCCAGCGCGGTGTTGACGGCGTCGAACATCCGCGTCTGGGGGGCGAGCGGCGGCGGTGCCCTCAGGGCCGCTTCGATCGCGCCCTCGTCAGCGGTCGGCGCGAGCAGGACCTTCGGCGTGCGGTTGAAGACGACGATCCCGAGCTGCTGCGCGCCGCTGCGCTGCCGGGCCAGCACGCGGGCGGCTCCGATGGCGCCACGGATCGCGCGACCGCGCATGCTCGCGCTGGCGTCGATCACGAGGATCGCCCCGAACTCGCCGGTACGCGCGCCGCCGGCCGAAACCAGCGAGAGCTTGCTGACCGGATCGGCGTTCTCGGTGACCCTGATGTCCTCGGCGCGCAGGTCGCGCCGCTCGGGCAGGGTGAAGCGATACGAGCGCTCCGGGAATGTCGGGGTGCCCGCCGGGGTCAGGCTGACCTGCGCCGGCGCCTGCGCCTGCGCGGTACCGGCGCCGAAGGCCAGGAGCCAGAGCACCGCGGCGCTGAGCGCTGCTCGTCTCATCGCCCGCTCGCCAGCCTCGCCGCCACGGGACTCAGCTGGCCCGAGGCGTGGCCGTTGGGCGCATGGAAGAGCCCGGTCGGCAGCTTGATGTCGCGCTTCTCGAACTTGTCGAGGAAGGTCGGGCGCAGGCCGGTCGAGCACAGCGAGCCGACGACGTCGCGCTTGTCGTTCACCGCGTCGACCTTGAACTCGAACAGCGGCTGCAGACCGATGACGTCGGACTCCATCCGCTGCACCTCGGTGATCGTCGTGACGCGGCGCGAGCCGTCCACGAGGCGCTCGAGGTGCACGATGAGATCCAGCGCGGAGCAGACCTGCTGGCGGATCGCGCGCAGAGGCAGGTCGTAGCCGGCCATCAGCACCATCGTCTCGATGCGCGACAGAGCGTCGCGGGCGCTGTTGGCGTGCGCCGTGCACAGCGACCCGTCATGGCCGGTGTTCATCGCCTGCAGCATGTCCAGCGCCTCCGGGCCCCGGACCTCGCCGACGATGATGCGGTCCGGGCGCATGCGCAGCGAGTTGCGCACGAGGTCCCGGATGTCGACCGCACCCTCGCCCTCGACGTTACTGGGCCGGCACTCCAGGCGCAGGACGTGGCGCTGGTTGAGTCGCAGCTCGGCCGAGTCCTCGATCGTGATGATGCGGTCGCCGTCGGGGATCGCGGTCGACAGCGCGTTGAGGAGCGTCGTCTTGCCCGTGCCGGTGCCGCCGGATACGAGGATGTTGAGCTCGGCCTGGATGCAGCGCCGCAGGAAGTCCGCCGTCTCGCGGTTGAGCGACTCCAGCCGGATGAGATCGTCGAGATCCCAGCGCGTCTTCGAGAACTTGCGGATCGTGACGATCGGGCCCGTGAGCGACAGCGGCGGGATGATCGCGTTCACGCGGCTGCCGTCGGGCAGCCGCGCGTCGACCATCGGCACGGACTCGTCGATCCGGCGTCCGACCGTGGCCACCATCTTGTTGATGATCCGGCGCAGATGCGACTCGTCGCTGAAGCGCACGGAGGTCTGCTCGAGCTTGCCCTTGCGCTCGATCCAGATGTCCAGCGGGCCGTTGACCATGATCTCGGTCACCGTCTCGTCGGCGAGCAGCCGCTCGAGCGGGCCGTGGCCGAGGATGTCGTCGGCGATCTCGGACGCCAGTTGCTTGCGGTCCTCGCGGGCAAGGCCGCCCTCCTGCGCCAGCCGCGTCGTGATCTCGGCCGTGACCTTGGCTTTCAGTGCCTCGGGATCCACGCCCGCGTTGAAGATCTGGCGGCCGAGGTCCTCGATGATGCTGAGATGGATGCGGTCCTTGATCTCGGCGAACGGGTCGATCGTCTCGCGTTCGACGACGGCCTCGCCGGGAGAGAGTCGCTCGTGAAGTTCCATCGTCCTCGTCCTCAGCTCGACCGTGCGAACGACAGTCGCCGGCGGCGCTTGCCCGGCGCCGCGGGCGCGGGTGCGGGCGTGGGCGCGAACAGCGCAGCCAGCTCGTGGAAGGCCTTGCCGGCATCCGAGCCGCGACTCTTCAGCGCGATCGGGGTGCCCTCGTTGACCGACCGGGTGATCGCCCGGTCGCTCGGGACGAGCACGTCCGGCGTCCGCCCGACGATCGCGTGCACATCGTCGAGGCTGATGCCCACCTGGCTGTCGGCTCGGTTCAGGAGGAAGCGGATGTCCTCGTCCGCGTAGCCCATGCGCTCGAGGGTCTCGAAGCCCAGCCGCGTGTTCTTCAGCGACAGGGTGTCGAGCATCGCGACCATGCAGACGTCCGACGAGGCGTCCACGGCGGCGATCACCTCGGCCGTGAACGCCGGCGGGGTGTCAACGATGACGACGTCGTGCGTGGCGCGCAGCAGCACATACACCTCACGCAGGAACTCGACGGTGATCCGCCCGGCCTGATCGGGCCGCCGCGGCGCGAGCAGCGCGCGCGCTCCCGACGAGTGCACCGCCAGGTAGGCGTCCAGCTTCTCGGCATCCATCGAGCCACCGGAGGTGAGCAGGTCGTAGATCGTCGTCTCGGGCGACAGCCCGAGCGCGAGGCCGACGTCGCCGAACTGCAGGTCGAGATCGACGACGACGACCTTCCGCCCAGCGTCGGCCAGCGCCGCGGCGAGGTTCGTCGCCGTCAGCGTCTTGCCGCTGCCGCCCTTGGGGCCGATCAGGACGACCATCTTGCCCTCGCCCATCGAGCCGCCGCTGGAGCGCTGGGACACGACCTTGCCGAGCGTGAAGCGGACCTGGTGCGAGATCGCCCGGGCGAGGTTGACGTCGCACGGCTGCGGCAGGACGACGATGTCGGCCGCTCCCGCCATGAAGGCGTGATCGACGTAGCCGTTCGGGGCGCCCTGCGTGACGAGCACGACCGGCCGGCTCGGCTCGTCCTCGAGCGCCTCGCGGATGACGGCGCCGGCGCCCTCGCTGTAGGTGCCGCACGCCACGACGAGCACGTCGGCGGCGGGCATGTGGTGGCCCAGCCCGTCGGCGTAGCCGACGATGCGCAGCTCGTCATCGGGCGCGAGCAGCGCGCGCATGACGCCCTCGTCGATCGCGTCGTCATGCACGATCAGGATGTCGATCGGAGTGGTCATCGCCCCGGGCTCCGTCGCGGCGCCACCTTCAACGCCTTCTCCCCCGCAAGCAGCGAGGTGAGGGTCACGAGGGTGCGGTGGTCGACTGCCGCGCCGTTCTGGGGCCGCAGCGCCAGCCACAGCTTGCCGTTGTCGGCCGTGAACGCGATCTTCGGCGCGGTTGTGGTCTTGACGCGCAGCGTGACCTCGGAGGTCTTGTTGGCGCCGCCGCCCACGCCCGCGCTCGAGGCCTTGTCGGGAGCGGCGAGCACGAGCACGTCCTGCTCGAGGATCCACAGCACGGCGTTCGTGTTGCGGGCGCCGTCGACGGTGTTGAAGCCCGACAGGACGTCGACGTGATCGCCGGTGCGGACGTTGCCGGTGAGGCCGTGAGCGTTGTCGACCGTGACGGAGATCGCCCGCTGGTCGGCGGCGAGCTTCGTGACGATGCCGGAGCCGGCGGCCTTGAAGTCCTTCGCCGTGAGCTGCTGGCCGGGCAGGATCTCATCCACCGCGACCTTGCCCTTCAGCACGGTGGGGTCGGTCACCGCGCCCTTCTTGAGCTGGTCGCGCGGCACGTCGCTCGTCTTGAAGAGGCCCTGGGCGCCGATCGTGTCGCCCGACGCCCCCTGTTCGATGAGCTTCTGCGCCACGAGAACCGGCGTCGGGACGCCGCCCTCGTCGACGTTGTTGCGGTACTGCTGCAGGAAGAACACGATGATGAGCCCCGCGATCGCCGCCGCGACGATCGCGGCCCCGATCGCGCCGTTCTTGGTCGACAGGGGCCCTGCTCCGTCCTTGGAGAGCTTGGGTGGCTTGAGCTTTGGTGGTTTGAGCGTCTGCATGGTGTCCTCTCTAACGAGTGAAAACAGCGACGCAGGAGCCGAGGGAGTCAAAATCGCAAAATTCCTCGCCTCCTCCGCCGTTGTTCAGAGTGTCGATGTATTTGATGTAATGACCGATGATTTCGCCCTGGCCGGCGGGGTCGTCGCCGTCGCCCTGGCAGGCGCCGCCATCCCAGCCGGTTACATAGAAATCAGCGAAGCCGGTGACCGGCACGGTGGTTCCGCCACTTCCGGTGAAGGCACCGAACGGAGCCAGAAAGACGCTCACGATCCGGGGATCGCCCTCGGGCAGACCGGCGGCGGTACCGTAACTCGCCCAGTTGTTCGGTGCGGTGCACACGCTCGCGTTCGTCGCGCCGAGGATGCGCTGGTTCATTCCCTGCGTCACCTGCCCGACGGCTGCGCCGGTGTTGATGACGACGCACTTCCACGGCTGGGGCGTGGGCCAGAGGGTGTTTGACCCACCGCCACACGCCGGCGAGCCCTCGTTGACCGTGTACGTCGGACCGCAGCCGGTGGCGAGCTCTTCCCTGATGTTCGACTTATTCGGGTCGCAGTCCAGGCCCTGGTTCTGGCTGCCGCCGCCCGCCACCTTCAGCGAGACGGGCGGGTCGTTGACGCCGGCGGCGACCTGCAGGCTCGGCTTCAGGCCGAGCGTGACCACGAGGTCGTGCGTGCACGTGGCGCAGCGCTCGAACGAGTTCGCACCCGAGACTCCGGCCTCGGTCAGGCGCAGCAGCTCGATCGGGCCTGAGACCGCGAGGCTCTCGCTGCCCGCGAACGCGCGCTGCACCCGGCTCTCGATGAGCGTGCCGTTGCCGTTGCCGAAGAACAGGTCGATGCCGACCGCCCCCTCCCCGGTCGTGACCGGGATGCCCGAAGAGGCGGACCAGACCCCGCCGGAGAACGTCAGCGGGACCTTCGTGTTGGCACCGGTCGTCCGCTTCGCGAAGACCGCCGCGGTCGATGGCAGCCCGTCGATCGTCGCGGTGATGCCGGCGCTGCAGGAGCCGGCGGCCACCGTCGCGGTGAAGTACGCATCCTCGGTGCAGGTGCCGGTGGTGAGGAACGCCTGGCGGACCTTGGGGGCGGTCGCCGTGCCGGCCGGCGTGGTGGCGTAGCCGCGGATGTGCGAAAGCCCCGCTGAGCCGGCGACGATCGCGGCGCTCGTACCGGCGCCGTAGCAGTCCACGAGCGGATCGCCGCACTGCGTCGAGCTGGCGCCGCTGAGCACGATCCGGACTCCGATCCGGGCCGCGTCGACGGTCACGGAAACCGGTGCCGCGGCGTTGCTCCAGAGCGCGAGCCCGCCCGATGTTCCCGTCCGGGTGAGGTCCGTGGACGCGATGACGGTGCCGGTCGCCTCGTCGACGAAGAGCGCCTTGGCCTTCTTCGGGCCGATCTCGGGAACGCCGATCGGCAGCGCGCCGGCGCTCGTCTTCTTCGCCTTGATCTCGACGCGCGCGTGGGCGTTGATGTACTTCACCTGCGCGAGCTTCAAGAACCACGGCAGGTCGGTCTCCGTGAGCTTGACGTCGATCATCTTGGCCGCGCAGGGATTGCCCTCGCGGACGTCCGGGTCGATCGGCGTCGCCTGGTTGAAGAACGTCTTCGAGTTGATCTCGCTGTGCAGTCGCTCGGGCGGCGTGCTCTGGACCTGCGGGTTGAAGCCCGGACCGGGGCTGTAGCCCGGCCCCGAGTACTCGACGCTCGAGTACTTCGCGGCCTCGTTCTCGATCGTCGCCGGCACGCACGGGACGCGGAACTTGCCGGCGGCGGCGAGCGCGCCGGCATCGGCCTGGACCTGGAGGTGGCGCTTGTGCGAGAACCAGTTGCCGACATCGACGGCGAGACCGCCCATGCCGATGACGACCGGCAGCGTGAGGGCGACGATCACGAGGACGGCGCCGCCGGCGTCTGACGCCGCGCGGGTCAGCGAGCCCGCGCTCATGAGATGCACCCCGCCGGGATCTTCGTCGGCAACGCCTCGAGGCGCATCGTCGCCTCGCTCGTCACGGGCAGCGTCGTCACCGCGGGAAGCAGCTTGCCCCCGACGAGCGGGACGACCGGGTAGGCGTGGGTCATCGTGACCCTGACCGGGTCGCCGACCTTGCCCGAGGTCGAGGTCTCCGGGTTGGTCGGATACTGGATGCACACCGCGGCCGTCTTGAGGAACGTCGTGTCGGCGCGGCTGCGGATGTAGTTCTGCAGCGTCGTCGCCGGCGACTCGCTGAGCCCCGGGTTCTGGTTGACGACGATGTAGCGGGCGCCCTCGGCGGTGAGGTGCGTGGAATCGATCTTGGCGTTCATCGCAAGACCGATCTGGAGGAAGCCGATGATGATCAACAGCAGCACTGGGAGGACGAGCGCGAACTCGACTAGCACCGCTCCGTCCTCTCTGCGCGCTGCGTGCATCGTGCAACCCCGAACTTGACATGAACAGAAAACAAACATCGCTGCTCCGAGCGCCCTGCTTTGCTCGGAGCAGCGATGGCTCAGCGAACGGCTTACAGTGCGTTCGTGACCGTCGTGAAGACGCCACCGATGGTGGTGCCCAGGAGGGTCAGCATCGCGATCGAGACGATCGAGACGAACACGAGGATGAGCGAGTACTCGACGAGTCCCTGGCCCTCCTCACGCTCCTTCAGGTCCGTGAATGCCACCGTGAGGTAGGCAATGAGGCTGTTCAGCATGCAAATTCACCTCCTCTCGAGCTTGTCCGGGCCCTGGGGAAATCGCTCCCGAGCGCGTTTGCCAAAGTTCGTTGAATCCGACACGGGCGTCCTGTCGGTTTACGGAAAACCATTGACGACCGTCTGGAGCAGGGCACCGACACTGGTGCCGAGGGCCGTCAGCATCAAAATCGTGGCGATCGCGACGAACAGGATCATGAGGGCGTACTCCGTGAGGGCTTGGCCCTGCTCGTCCCGGAGGGTCGCCGTGAGGCGAACGATCCAGCGGTTGCGCATATGCTCGCCTCCCTGCGTTGTCCGTGTCCCGCACCGGTGAGGCTTGGGACGATTGCCACGATCCGGCAGCTGACGAGTGGAAGAGTGCACCAGCGGCGCCCGCTTGGATACGGGATCTAGGTCCAGTACCGAACCCCGACCTTGACCCGGCGACGGCGGACGAGCCGACGGCCATGCTTAGCCGCGTGAGCCAGACGAGCGTCATCAGCGATCCCGTGCGAGGCACCGACGTGTGCGAGCGCTGCGTCGTCGCCGACCGCGCGCTGCCTCGGATGCGAGGCCTGCTCGGCCGCGCCGACCTGGCGGCCGGGGAGGGTCTGCTGCTGCGGCCCGCCGGCTCCATCCACACCCACTTCATGCGCTTCCCGATCGACGCGGTCTTCCTCGATCGCGAGCAGCGGGTCCTCGATGTGCGCAGCGCGATCAGGCCGTGGCGGACCGCGCGCAGGCGCGGCGCCAGGGCCGTGCTCGAGCTGCGCGCGGGCGAGGCCTCGCGGCGCGGCATCGCGATCGGCGACGTGCTGCGGATCGCCGACGCGTCGGAGGTGCGCCATGCCCGCGTCTGACGTGCCGGGGCCCGGGCCGGCGACCGCTCTCGCCCCGGTGATCATGCTGCGCCCGATCCGCACGCTCGTGCTCGCACGCGACCTCGCCTTCCGCCAGCGCGCCATCACGGTCCTGCGCGATCTCGGCCCGGTGGCCTTCGCGATCGTCGACCTCGGTGCGCCGGAGCGCGTGATCGCGCTCATTCGCGAACAGCGCGCGGACGTCGTCGTGCTCGACATCACGGGCTGCGCGCCGGCCGCCGCCGGCGTCCTCACCGAGATCCGCGACCGCGCTCCCATGGTGGGCGTCGTCGTCGTCTCCGACGAGGTCGAGGTCAGAAGCCACGCGAACCGGGCACTGCCCAAGTGGGGCTGGGCCAGCGAGCTCACGCAGGCCGTCCAGCACGTCTACCGCCGCGACAACCGACTCAACGAGGAGACGCCGCATGTCAATCAGCGCTACGACTGACGTGGCCATCGAGCCTGCTCGGGGGCCGGCGGTCGAGCACCCCGTCTCCTCGCCGGCAGCGGCGCCCGCGATTGCGCGCCATCCCCTGCTCGGGGTCGCCATCGTGACCCTCGTCGCGCTCGCCGTCGCGACCTTCGGGCTGACAGCGCACGCGCTCGTCGTCGCCTTCGCCGCGACAACGCTCGCCGTCCTGGCGGCGATCGACATCGAGCACCGCGTGCTGCCCAACCGCATCGTCCTGCCGGCCGCCGTGATCGTGGCGCTCGCGCAGGTCGCGGTCTTCCCCGACGACGCGCTGGCGTGGCTGCTCGCCGGACCGGCCGCGGCCGCATTCCTCGCGCTTCCGCTGATCGTGCGGCGCGACGCGGTGGGTCTCGGAGACGTCAAGCTCGCGCTGCTGCTGGGCGCGTGCGTCGGCTGGCGCGTCTTCGGCGCCATCGTCATCGGCTGCATCGCGATGCTGCCGGTCGCGCTGCTCATGCTCGGGCGCGACGGCTCGATCCGCAACGCGAAGGTCCCGTTCGGGCCGTTCCTCGCGCTCGGGACCCTCCTGATCATGTACACGTCATGAGCGGGCGGTCCGACAGCCCGCGCCGGCCGAAGGACGCCGCGAGCCCCGTCGAGTCGATCTTCGACGAGGAGACGCTGCCCTCGCTGCTTCAGCACCCCGGCCGGCTCGCCGAGGTCCGCCGCCGCGGCGCCGCTCGCCGTTTCGCGTTCGCCCGCGTCGGACTCGTCGTCGTGGCGCTCTCCGGACTGGGCATCGCCCGGACGGTCTCCCCCGCGGGCGCAGTCATCGCCACGCCGATCGTCAGCGCGAGCTGCGAGATCAGCAGCGTCCTGGCGGACGGCACGCCGAGCGGCGTCCTGCCCGACGGCAGCGTCTGCGTGCTGCCGAGCGACGAGCCGGCGCCGCCACCGCCACCACCGCCACCACCGCCTCCGCCTCCGCCTCCGCCTCCGCCTCCGCC
>JBOGYT010000364.1:0-6925 GCA_050696955.1 Solirubrobacteraceae bacterium
CCGCGCCGCTGCGCGAGATGGCGGCGGTCGCCAGCGCGATGGCGCGCGGCGAGCGCGGCCGGCCGGTGAGCGTGACGACCGATGACGAGGTCGGCGAGCTTGCGCGCGCGTTCAACCGGATGACCGAGGAGCTGGCGGAGACCGACCGGTTGCGGCGCGACTTCGTCGCCAACGTGTCGCACGAGCTGCGCACGCCGATCGCCGCGCTTCAGGCGGTGCTCGAGAACGTTGTCGAGGGCGTCAGCGAGCCCGACGTCGCGACGCTGAACACGATGCTCGCCCAGACGCGACGGCTTGGCCGGCTCGTGACGCAGCTCCTCGACCTCTCGCGCCTGGAGGCGGGCGAGCAGCCGTTCGACATCCGTCCGTTCGGGCTGCGCGAGGTGCTCGAGATCGCTGCGCGCGAGACGCGGCTGCACGCGCCGCCGGACGTGGCCTTCTCGATCGACGCGGACTCCGATGCGCTCGTTGCCGGCGATGCCGAGCGCGTGCAGCAGGTCGTCATGAACCTGCTCGAGAATGCGGTGCGCTTCTCCCCGCGCCCGGGCATGATCACTATGCGTGCCGCGCGCGAGGGCACGCGCGTGCGCCTCGAAGTGTCAGACGACGGCCCGGGCATCGAGCCCGACAAGCTCGAGCGGGTGTTCGAGCGCTTCCACTCCGCCGACGGCGCGGCCCGCGACGGCGCGGGAACCGGAAGCGGTGCCGGCCTCGGCCTCGCGATCTCGCGCTGGATCGTCGAGCTGCACGGCGGCACGATCCACGCCGAGCAGCGCGATCCGCAGGGTGCCCGGATCGTCGTCACCCTCCCGACGGTCGTCGGGCGCTGACATGCGGGCGCTCGCGCTTGCCCTCGCCGCCGCGTTCGGGCTGCTCGGCTGCGGGGAGAGCCGCAGCGGCGCGACCGCGACGACGACGCCGCGGACGGTGCCGCGGCCGAGCGAGCGGGTGGTCGTCGTGTCGCTGACCGACTACCGGCTCGAACCGGCGAACCCGCGCGTCGCCCGTCCGGGCGCCATCACGTTCGAAGCTTCCAACGACGCCGGCACCGCGCACGCCCTCGCCGTCACCGCTCCGTCGGGGCAGGTCCGCACGCGCACGCTCGAGCCCGGCGAGCACGCAACGCTCAGGCTCACGTTGCCCGCCGGCACCTTCAAATGGGAGTGCCCGATCGCGAACCACGAGCGGCTCGGCATGGCCGGCCGCGTTCGGGTCGGCAGCTGACTCTCAGCCGATGGCGTGCTCGACGGCCCAGCGGGTGAGCTCGGAGCGCCGCCGCAGGCCCGTCTTCTCGCGGATGCGCGTCAGGTGGTTCTGCACCGTGCGCGGCGAGATGAACAGCTCCTTGCCGATCTCGTTGTCGGTCTTGCCCTGCACGACGAGGCGCAGGACGTCGAGCTCGCGCCCCTGCAGCGGACGAACGTAGGACTGCTCGCCGCGGGCCGAGCTCGAGAACTCCTTGAGCAGGTGGCTCGCAAGCGCCGGCGTGATGACCGAGCCGCCGCCGTGGGCCGTGATGACGGCCTGGCGCAGCTCCTCGCCAGTCGTGCGCTTCGACAGGTAGCCGGCGGCGCCGGCGGCGATCGCATCGAGCAGCGTGCTGGCCTGCTCGGACGCCGTCATGACGATGACGCGGATCTGCGGCTGCGACGTGCGCAGCTTGTCGAGGACGGCGAGGCCCCCGAGGTCGGGCATCCTCAGATCGAGGATCATGACGTCCGGGCGCAGCTCCTCGGCGAGTGCGATCGCCTCCTGCCCGGTGGTCGCCTGGCCGACGACCTCCAGCGCGGGGTCATGGTTCAAGGCGCGCGCGACGCCCTCCCGCACGAGTGGAAAATCATCAGCGACGACGACCCGGATCTTCATCTAATTCTCCTGCGTAGTGGTAACGAGAGTGACCCGGGTTCCGCCGCCGGGCTCGCACTGCAGAGATGCCTGACCGCCGACGCGCCGCATGCGCCCGACGATGCTGCCTTGGACCCCGAGACCGTCGCCGTCAACGGCGCGATCCGGATCGATACCGACACCGTCGTCCGTGACGGTGACCGCGGTACTGCCGTCGGCCGTCAGCTCGACGCGGACGACGACGTGGGAAGCGTTTGCGTGCTTGCGCGCGTTCGTGACGGCTTCGCGTACGGCCCCGGCGAGCGCCGACGCCTGCTCGCCGGTGGGCGCGCCGACGTCGTGAACGATGAGCTCGACGCGGGAGTCGAACCAGCGCGCCTCGGCGGTGATCCGCTCGAGCTCGGGCAAGAGCTGCGTCGCGGCGACCTCGTCGGCGCGATCGATGAAGCGGTGCAGGTCGCGCGCGGCCCCGCCGGCGAGCTGCGCGATGTGCGCGGCCGTCAGGCCGGTGCCGAAGCCGTCGCCGGCGATGAACTCGAGGATCTGCAGCGCGGTGTCGTGCAGGTGCCCGCGCACCCACTCGCGCTCGGCCTCGCGCGCCCGCAGAACGGGAGCGTTGGTGTGGACGCCGAGCAGCTCGTGCGAATCGCGGTGCGCCTGGCTCTCGAGCTCGGCCCGCAGGCGGCGTGCCTGCACGTCGGCGAGCGCGATCAGGTCAGCAGGATCGGCGGCCGGATCGACGAGCTCCTCGAGGCCCGGGACGATCGTCCCCCGGAGCCGGTCGCGCAGCAGCTGGCGCTCGATCGCGCGCGCCCATTCGACCGTGCCCTCCCGCGCGGAGATTCCGCTGGCATCCACGCCATTTGCCCCCACCGGCGATCCCTCGTGCCCCAAAGCCATTGTCCCTGCCGTCTCATTTGCAGACCCTCTTGGTCTGCAGAAAAAGGAGTGCTTCGAGGTGCGATCTTACGCAGAACTCGCAGCAAGGGTCAACCCTAGTGTGCGCAGCTTCACGCACCTCCAAACGCCTGGGGTACCCCAGGAACATGGGCCATTTGCAGGCATTTCGCGAATCTGCCAGATTCCGGCCCGGTCCCGGAAATGGGGCCGGAACCGCATGGCAGAAGCTGCAACTTTTGCACAGCTTTGCGGTCACGCATCCTCGTAGCCGGGCTCGCCCGGCAGGACGATCCGGGCGCATCGCCGCCGAGCACCACGCGCGGGAGCACGGGGCGAACCTCGCGCACGCGCGTGT
The DNA here is from genome assembly GCA_050696955.1 of Solirubrobacteraceae bacterium. Taxonomy (GTDB): domain Bacteria; phylum Actinomycetota; class Thermoleophilia; order Solirubrobacterales; family Solirubrobacteraceae; genus CADCVQ01. The sequence goes on from JBOGYT010000364.1 coordinate 3,101, forward strand.
GCGCGCGCACGTCGTCGGCGCGCTCGAACTCCGTCAGCGCTTGGAGGTGCTTGATCGTCGGAAAGACGAGCGCGAGCTTGCCGCCCGCGTGCGCGTCGAGCGCGGCACGGGCTGACATCCAGCGCAGGGCGACGCACTCCACGCCGTCGCAGCGCGCCTCGACGGCGGGCGGGACGACCGCCAGGAAGAAATGCGTGTCGAACCGCGTCCTGATGTGCTCGGGGGTGATCAAGCGGCTGTACTGCACGAGCTGGGCGGGGTCGATGCCGTCGACGCCGACCTCCTCGCGCAGCTCGCGCACGGCGGCGGCACGGTGGCCGGTGTCGACCTCGCCGTCGCCGGCGTCGACCGCGCCGCCGGGAAAGACCAGATGCTGCCCATGAAGCGCTGGGCCCGGCTGCGCTGGACGAGCAGCAGCTCGAGCTCGTGCGCGCCGTCGCGCAGCAGGATCACCGACGCGGACTGGCGCGGGACCGTGGCCGGACCGTGCGACAGCGCCTCACCGGTCGCAGACGGATCGATCTTCATGCGCCGCCGAGCCTAGAGGTCGGGCCGTGCAGAACCGACCGATCGCGGGTAGCCGCACTCACGACCCGTCATACGAGACAGACCATTACCCTGATGGAGATGAGCACACAGACCGCCACGAAACGCTGGATCTGCGAGTCCTGCGGCTTCATCTACGACCCAGACGAAGGCGACCCCGACGGCGGGATCCCGCCGGGCACCGCGTTCGAGGAGATCCCCGACTCCTGGTTCTGCCCCGTCTGCGGCGCGCGCAAGAAAGACTTCACGCCCTACGACGACTGAGCGTCCGGCCGCCGGCGCGGCCGCTGAGCGCGCGGGCGTGCAGCATTCGGTGCGCGTGATACTCCCGCCCTCGATCGCGAAGACGTGGTAGCCCGACCCCGGTGTTTTGACGTTTCATGATGCGCATGGAAAAGTGGCCGACCGCGTCACGTGCCACCGTCATCGGCCAGTTGTTCATGACATACATGGAGAAGTGGCCAACCACCGAACGGTCCGACGTCATTGCCACTTCTCCATGCTCGGCGAACCCGCTCGCGGTCGCGCTCCCGCCTTCTTCATCGATGTAGTTGGTCGAGCGCGCACCTACGCCGCGGCGCTCAGCGCCGGCTGCGTCGCCTCCGCGATCGCCGCTGCCGTCGTCGCGACGAGGCAGCGCAGCTGGACCTCGGAGATCGCGAGCGGCGGCATGAGGATGACGACGTCGCCGAGCGGGCGCACGATTGCGCCGCGGCGCCGCGCGGCGCACGTGACCCGGTGGCCCATCCGCGTCGCCGGCGGGAAGTCGGTGAGCTCGATGCCGACCATGAAGCCGCGCTGGCGCACTTCACGCACCGACGCGAGCGCCACGACGTGCTCGTCGAGCAGCTCGCCGAGCAGATCGATCTTTCCTTCCAGCACCTCCAGCGTGCGCTCGCGCTCGAAGACGTCGAGCGTCGCCAGCGCGGCCGCGCAGGCGAGCGGGTTGCCCGTGTACGTGTGGCCGTGGAAGAACGTCTTGAGCTCCTCGTACTCGCCGAGGAAGGCCTCGTACACGCGCTCGCTGGCGAGCGTCGCGGCGAGCGGCATGTAGCCGCCCGTCAGCCCCTTGGCGAGACACATGAGGTCCGGCGCGACGTCCTCCTGCTCGCATGCGAACATCGTGCCCGTGCGACCGAACCCGGTCGCGACCTCGTCGCAGATGAGCAGCACGTCGTGCGTGTCGCACAGCTCGCGCACCGCGCGCAGGTAGCCGTCCGGATGCAGGAGCATCCCCGCCGCGCCCTGTACGAGCGGCTCGACGATGACCGCCGCGACCTCGCTCGCGTGCGCGCCCAGCTGCGCGTCGAGTGCCTCGGCATCGCCCGGCTCGGCCTGCCAGGCGTCGAAGAGCAGCGGCCCGAAGCACGCGTGGAAGAGATCGATCCCGCCGACCGAGACCGAGCCGATCGTGTCGCCGTGGTAGGCGTCGCGCAGGCAGATGAAGCCGGTGCGGCCCGTCTCGCCGCGATGGCGCCAGTACTGGAAGGCCATCTTCAGCGCGACCTCGGCGGCCGTCGAGCCGTTATCGGAGAAGAAGACGCGGGTGAGCCCGGCCGGCGTGAGGTCGACGAGCCGCTGGGCGAGCTCGATCGCCGGCGGATGTGACAGGCCGAGCATCGTCGTGTGGGCGATGCGGCCGAGCTGTGCGCGGACCGCGGCGTCGATCGCCGGATGGCAATGGCCGTGGACGTTGCACCACAACGACGAGACGCCGTCGATGTAGGCGTTGCCGTCGGTGTCGTACACGGTGCAGCCGCGGCCGCGCTCGATGATGAGCGGCTCCTCGTCGGTCCAGCCGCGCTGCTGGGTGAACGGATGCCACAACACCCGCTTGTCGGCCTCTGCGAGCTCCCCCGTCCTCATGATCCGCTGACCCTAGGCGGGCGGGCGGACGAATACGCTCGTGGAGCATGCGCCGCCTCCCCGAGCCCCCGCTCGCGCTCATCGTCTTCGTCGTCGGCTTCAGCATCCTCGGTGCCGAGATCGCCGCCGCGCGCCTGCTCGCGCCGTACTTCGGCGCGTCGACGATCGTCTGGGCGAACACGATCGGCATCGTGCTCGTCGCCCTTTCGATCGGCTACTGGTACGGCGGCCGGCTGGCCGACCGCAACCCGACGCGCGAGGGGCTGTACCGGATCGTCCTGCTCTCGGGCCTGCTGCTCGCGGCCGTCCCGTTCGTCGCCGACCCGTTCCTCGACGCGGCGGTCGACGCGCTGGACTCGATCTCCGCGGGCGCGTTCGTCGGCTCGCTGCTCGCCGTGACGGTGCTCGTCGCCGTGCCGATCCTCGTCTCCGGTGCGGTCGCGCCCTACGCGCTGCGCCTCGCGGTCTCGAACGTCGCGGAGGCGGGCACGGTCTCGGGTCGGCTCTATGCGATCTCGACCGTCGGCAGCCTCGTCGGGACGTTCTCCTCGGCGCTGCTGTTCATCCCGCTCATCGGCACGCGGCGGACGTTCATCGTCTTCGGACTGGCACTCGTCGTGCTCGCCGTGGCCGGCTTCGCGCGGCCGCGCTTCGTGCTCGCGCCCGCCGCGCTGCTCGCGCTGCTCGTGCTCCCGGCGGGAACGGTGAAGGGCGACGCCGACGGCGGTCGGGTCATCCACGAGGCCGACACCGAGTACCAGTACGCGCGCGTCGTCGAGGATCCCGACGGCAGCCGCCGGCTGGAGCTCAACGAGGGGCAGGCGATCCACTCGGTGTGGCGGCCCGACAGCCACCTCACCGGCGATTACTGGGACGAGATGCTCGTGCTGCCCTTCGCCGCGCGGGAGAGCGCGCCGCGGTCGATCGCGATCCTCGGCAACGCCGCCGGCACGATGGCGCGCGCGTATGGCCATTACTTCCCGCGCACGCGCATCGACGCCGTCGAGATCGACGGCGAGCTGACCGAGATCGGGCGGCGCTACTTCGATCTGCGCGCGCCGCGGCTGCACACCCACACGGCCGACGCCCGGCCGTTCCTGCGGCGCACGGAGGAGCGCTACGACGTCATCGTCGTCGATGCCTACCGCCAGCCGTACATCCCGTTCTACCTGGCGACGAAGGAGTTCTTCGAGCTCGCGCGCGACCGCCTGCGGCCGGGCGGCGTCGTGCTCATCAACGTCGGCGAGCCCGAGCGCTCAGATCGGGTGGAGCAGGTGCTCGGCGCGACGATGGCGGCGGTCTTTCGGACGGTGCAGCGCGATCCCTCCGAGCCGACGAACACGGTCCTGCTCGCGACGGGGACGGCCGCCGGCCGGGCCCGGCTCGGCGCCGCGGCACCGCGGTTGCCGGGCG
>JBOGYT010000365.1:0-8091 GCA_050696955.1 Solirubrobacteraceae bacterium
GGACGCAGGGAGGCAGCCGTGCCGGCGGCACGGCGCCGACCGAGGACGACGCCACGGGCGGGGACGCGCCGCCGGGAACCCGCAGGACTTGCGGACGGGTCCGCTAGCGCATGCGGCGCCACGGCCACGCCGCCGGGCCGCGGCGCGGGGCGCGCGCGGTCAGAGCCTCACCGGGTGGCGCGGGGTGAATCCGCTGCGCCGGCCGATGACCGGCCGCCAGCGCACGCCCTTGCTCTGCGTGATGTCGCCGACGGGGCTCGTGTCGAGCCGCAGGCCGGCCACCTCGAGGTAGACGTGCGACCTGCGCGCGTAGACGCTGATCCAGCGGCCCTCGCCGGCGGCGGCCCAGCGCTTGAAGCTGCCGCTGACCATCGTCGCCTCGAGCATCCTGGCCTTGATCAGCGCGAAGCTCACGGCGCCCGAGCAGTCGTAGCCGCGGTCGTTGAGCTTCAGGTGCCCGCCGCCCCACTTGTAGGGCTTGCCGATGATGCGGTTCGCGTGGCGGATGAGCGCGCGCACGCGCTTGGGCGCGCCGCGCGGGATCGCGGCCTTGCCGTCGGCGCGCAGCATCGCGACCTTCCCGGCCACCGTCGTCGTCGTGACGGTGGGCGGCAGGACCGGCTCGGGCTCGGGCCAGTCCTCGGCGGGATCAGCCGGCGGCTCGGCCTGCTCCTCGGGCAGGTCCGACTCGTCGCAGTCGGCTTGGTACCAGCACTCCGCGGGCGGGCTGTACTGGGCGTGCGCCGGCACGGCGACAGCCGTGACAGCGAGCAGGAAGGTCAGCAGCGTGGCGGCGAGCAGGACGAACCGGCCCGGCGAGAGTCGATACCCCATGCCCGGCGGGATCGGCGCAAGCGTTGGATCGTTCAAGCCCGTGCCGCTGTTTCTCGGACATCCGTCTTGGTGGTTGGTTTGCAGGCAGGTCCGTACGATCGGGTGCGCGTGCCAGCACCATCGACTCCCGTTCCCGCCGCCGGCACCGGCCGCCGCGACGATCTCGCCGACGAGCTGGCCCGGCTCGGGGGGCCCGACCTGACGGGCGCGCGCGTCATCGCCCAGCACCGCGGGCGCTGGCTCGTGGCGGGGCCCGAAGGCCCGCCGCGCCTCGTCCCGGCTCGCGGTCAGCTGCGTTCGGCGGCGACCGGCCCACCGACGACCGGCGACTGGGTCGCGCTCGATGGCGACGGGGCGATCGCCCACGTGCTCGAGCGCCGCGGGACCGTCGTGCGCCGCAGCGCCGGCGCGTTCGGCTCCCAGGTGCTGGCCGCCAACGTCGAGCTCGTGCTCGTCGTGGAGTCGCTGCCCGAGCCCAACGAGCGCCGCGCGGAGCGGATCGTCGCGCTCGCGCTGACCGGCGGCGTGCCGGCGGCGCTCGCGCTGACGAAGGCCGACCTCGTCGAGGACGGCGAGGGCGATGCGCTCGCGCTGGCACTGGCACGGCGGCTGGGCCTCGCCGACGGGATCGCCGTCAGCGCCCGCGAGCCGGCCTCGATCGCGACGCTGACGTCGCTGCTCGCCCCGGACAGCACCGCGGTCCTGCTCGGCCCGTCGGGCGCCGGCAAGTCGACGCTCGTCAACGCGCTGCTGGGAGACGAGCGCCAGGCGATCGGCGAGCTGCAGACGAGCGCGACGGGGCGCGGTCGCGGCCGCCACACGACCGTGACGCGCGACCTGCTGACGCTGCCCAGCGGCGCGCTGCTGATCGACACGCCGGGGATCCGCGAGGCGGGGCTGTGGGACGGCGTCGGCGAGACGTTCGGAGACATCGAGGAGGCCGCCGCGCGCTGTCGCTTCAGCGACTGCTCGCACCGCGAGGAGCCCGGCTGCGCCGTGCGTGAGGAGATCGACCCCGAGCGGGTGGCGGCGTGGCACAAGCTCCGGCGCGAGCAGGCGTGGGTCGACGACCGGCGGGCCGCCGCGCGGGAGCGCGACGAGCGCGGCCGCTCGTACAAGACCGTGCAGCGCGAGGCGCGCCGGATGAAGGGCGACGACGGCTGACGGCCGTGCGCTGTCCCACACCGCGGCGGCGGCGAATGCCCGATGATCGTCCGGTCAAGCGCCGCGACACGGACCTCGGCCAGCGTCTCTGAGGACTCGTGCAGCCCGATCCTCAACACCGCCGCGCACGCGGCCGAGCGAAGAGCTGCTCGGCGAGGACACGGCAGCGGGATTGGCGATCCTCGCCCCGCACGGCGGCTGGATCGAGCGCGGCACCGACGACCGGGCGCAGTTCGTCTACCGGGCGCTCGCGCGGAGGGACGAGCCGGTGCGCGCCTGGATCGTGCGCGGGGTCAACCCGGCCGGAGCGCACCGCTGCTGGCACATCACCGCGACGGAGATCTCCGAGCACTCGTTGCCCAAGCTCGGCGCGCTGTTCGTTCCCGCCGCGGCCAGAGGAGCCTTGCCCATGCCGTCGCGTTTCACGGCCACGACGACTCGGAGCGCGTCGTGGTCGGCGGCGGGCTGCCGGACGACGAGCGCCATTCGGAGCTCAAGGCCGAGCTGCGGTCCCGCATCGAGCGCGCGCTGGACGCGGTCATGGATCGGCCGCCGGTCGTCGTGGTGAAGCGGTCGGGGCCGCTGGCCGGCGCTCAGCGCAGCACCATCGTCAACCGCGTGACCGTCGCCGGCAACGGCATCCAGATCGAGCAACCGATCTCCGTCCGCGACACGCCCGCACCCCGCGAAGCGATCGCCCGCGCCGTCGCGGAGCTGTACGTCGGGCGCATCTAACTAGATCGCAGCTCAGCCGTCGCGGTGGCGCGCGCTCGCCAGATCGACGCAGACCATGCAGTACGGCCACGGCGGATTCCACGGCCAGCCCGTCACGTCCTTGCCGCACAGCGCCGTGTCCGGGTCCTCCTCGGTCACGATGTGGCAGATCTTCTCGCCGTCGTCGACCGGCCCGTCGGTGCGGCGCTCCTTGGGGAGGGTGGGCGACATGACTGGACCGCACAGGGTGCCACGCGCGGCGCCGGAGGACCACCGTGGCGGCTACCGCCGCGAAGGGCGGCGCGCCATCGCGGCGGTCCACAGCATGAGCATCACGACGAGCCCGAGGAGGGCGAGCCGCGGGTCCGGCATGAGGCGCATGGCGCCGCCCGGCAGCGGCATCGCAACGCAAGGAGCAGGTGCAAGCAGCGGCTGCGTGACTAGTACGCCGCCGCCGGCGCCAAAGGGGTGGAGCGCGTCGCGGCCTCCTGCACGAATGCGATGTTGGCGGCATTGACGAGGACCGGCCCGGAGGACATCGTGAGGTTGGCCCATCCGCTGCGCAGGCCGGCCTCGACGTCAGCGAGCGACTCGTTGACGGTGAGCGACAGACGGCGCTCGTCGCTGAGGGTGTTGAAGACGATGATCGTGGACATGCGCGCCAAGGCTAGGCATCGCGGCGATCGGCCTGGACGTTTGTCGGGACTCGTGCCGGCCATGTATGGACGAACGTCCGTCTCTGCGACGCGCGCTGCGACCGACCGGAATCTATGCCGATCTCGGCGTGGGGGAATCACCGAGAGAGAGTCACCGTCTCAGACCGACGTCACACCGCGCTCGTTCTACCCGTCGATGGTGTCTCGGGCAAATGGTTGTACGCCGGCGGCGAGCGCCTCCTGCTGCGCGGCGTCACGTACGGCACGTTCGACGCCTCGCGCGAGGGGGCCGTCCCACCGCCCCATCAGGTGCAGGCCGACTTCGCGCAGATGGCGCTGGCGGGCGTCAACTGCGTGCGAACCTACAGCGTCCCCCCTGCCTGGCTGCTGGACCTCGCGCTGACGGCCGGCCTGCGCGTGATGGTCGGACTCGCCTGGGAGCAGCACGTGGCGTTCCTCGACGAGCCCGGGCGCCCCGCCGCGATCGAAGCGCGCCTGCGCGCCGACGTGCGCGCGTGTGCCCGCCACGAGGCGGTGCTCTGCTACGCGGTCGGCAACGAGATCCCGACATCGATCGTGCGCTGGCACGGTGCGCCGGCGACCGAGCGTTTCCTTGAGCGCCTCTGCGTGGCTGTGCGCGAGGAGGATCCCGGCGCGCTCGTGACCTACGTCAATTATCCGAGCACCGAGTATCTCGACCTGCCGTTCTTGGATTTCGTCTGTTTCAACGTGTTCCTCGAGGAGCAGGAGCCTTTCGAGGGCTACATCGCCCGCCTGCAGAACCTCGCTGGAGAACGCCCGCTCGTCCTCACCGAGATCGGCCTCGACAGCGCCCGCCACGGCGAGGAGCGCCAGGCGCGCGTGCTGCGCCGCCAACTGCAGGCGGCCTACGAACTCGGAGCCGCCGGCGCGTTCGTCTTCGCCTGGACCGACGAGTGGGAGCGCGGCGACCACGAGGTCCTCGACTGGGACTTCGGGCTCGTCGACCGCGATCGGCGCCCCAAGCCCTCGCTTGGAGCTGTCAGCGAGGTCTTCGCCGAGCCCGTCCCCTCCCCCATCACCGGATGGCCGCGCGCGTCGGTCGTCGTGTGCTCGCTCAACGGCGCGCGCTGGATCGGCGAATGCCTGGAGGCGCTGGGCGCGCTGGAGTATCCCTCCTACGAGGTGATCGTCGTCGACGACGGCTCGAGTGACGAGACGGCCGCGATCGCCGCCGCCTACGCGCACGTGCGCGTGATCAGCACCGCCAATGGCGGGCTCTCGCGGGCGCGCAACGTGGGCCTGGAGGCTGCCGACGGTGAGATCGTCGCCTATCTCGACGACGACGCGCGACCCGAGCCGAGCTGGCTGACCCATCTAGCGCGGCCACTGATCAGCGGCGCGCACAGCGCCGTCGGTGGTCCGAACCTTGCTCCGGCGGGGGACGGCGTCGTCGCCGACTGCGTCGCGAACGCGCCCGGCGGACCGACGCACGTTCTGCTGTCCGACCGCGAGGCGGAGCACGTTCCGGGCTGCAACATGGCCTTCCTGGCCGAAGCGCTGCGCGCCGCCGGCGGGTTCGACGAGACGTTTCGCATCGCCGGCGACGACGTCGACGTCTGCTGGCGCCTGCAGGAGGCCGGCGATGTCATCGGCTTCGCCGCCGCGGCCGTCGTGTGGCACCACTGCCGCTCGAGCGTGCGCCGCTACCTGCTCCAGCAGTTCCAGTACGGCCGCGCCGAAGGGCTGCTCGAGCGCAAGTGGCCCGAGCGCTACAACCGCCGCGGCCATGCGACGTGGGAGGGCCGGGTCTACGGCAACTCGCTGGCCGCGGGGATGAACCGGCGGCGTTCGCAGATCCAGTACGGCACCTGGGGGCAGGCGCTCTTCCAGAGCCGGCACGCGGTGGCTCCCGGCCTGATGGCCTCGCTGACGCGGATGGCGGAGTGGTACCTGGCGCTGGGCGGCCTCGCCGCCGTCGCCGTGCTCGGCGCGCTGTGGCCGCCGCTGCTGCTCGCGCTCGTGCCGCTCGCGGTCGCGAGCCTGCTCACCGCGTACGAGGCGTGGCGCACCGCGGGCCTGGCGACGTTCACCCGCGAGCCGCGTTCGCGCCGGCTGCACACGGGGATGCGCGCGCTCGCCGCCGCTCTGCACGTGCTGCAACCCGTCGTCCGCTACGCCGGCCGCCGGCAGACGGCGCCCGCGCTCGAGCACGACGCCCTCGCAGCACCCTGGCCGCGCACCGACCAGGTGTGGAGCGAGCGCTGGTCCTCGCCGGCGCAGTGGCTCGGCGACCTCGAGCGCGCCCTTGCGCCCGCGCACCCGCGCCGCGGGGGCGCCTACGACCGCTGGGATCTCGAGGTGCGCGCCGGCCTGCTCGGCGTCGCGCGCCTGCGGGCCGCTCTGGAGGAGCACGGCGCCGGGCGCCAGCTCGCTCGGCTGCGCACCTGGCCGGTGCCGTCGCGTGCCGCGATCGGATCCACGCTCGCGCTCGCGCTGCTGGCCGTGCTCTCCGCCGGCGACGGCGCGCTCGCCGCCGCGGCCGTGCTGGGTGGCGGCGCGCTTGCCATCGCCGCATGCTGCCTGCACACCTGCGCTGCCGCGAGCGGCGCGCTGCGGGCCGCGATCGACGGCCTCTCTGAGCGCCGCGCCCAGGAGCAAGGGCACGTCGTGCCCCCGCCGGCGCGCGCTCTAGCCACGCAGACCGCCGAGAAGGTCTCGCCGTGAACGGCGAACCGCCGATCAGAGACGTGTCGGCGACGTCCGTGCGGCCGCCGTCAGCAGCGGCGACGCCAGTCGACGCGCCCGCGCCCGAGCCCAAGCGCCCCCGCCGCCGGCCGTGGCGCCGCCAGCGCCCGAGCCCGTGGGCGTTCTTCAAGGACCTGCCGCGCGTGCTGCCCTACCTGCGACCGCACCGGCGTCTGGCCGCCGGGTCGCTGATCATGGTCGTCGCATCGAGCGCGATGGCGCTGCTCGCGCCGTGGCCGCTGGCGATCCTCATCGACACCGTGCTCGGCAACGACCCGCTGCCATCGCTGCTGGGCGCGCTCGACGGCCTGGGCCGCTACGAGTTGCTTGCCGCCGCGGTCGTCGGTGGCCTCCTGGTGACCGGCCTGGAACACGGCCTGGCGGTCGTCGACGAGTACGTCAACACGAGGCTCGACCAGTCGATGGTGCTCGACCTGCGCAGCGACATGTTCCGCCACGCGCACAGGCTGTCGCTGGCCTGGCACGACCAGAAGAAAACGGGCCTGTTGATGTACCAGATCAACAACCAGGCGTCCGCGCTTGGCTCGATCACGGTGTCGATCCCGCCGCTCATCCAAAGCGTGCTGACCCTCTTCGGGATGTTCTTCATCGTCTACAAGATCGAACCCACGCTGGCGCTCGTGTCGCTCACCGTGGTGCCGTTCATCTACTACTCCGCGGGCTATTACGCGCGCCGCATCCAGCCGCGGGTGATGCACGTGCGCAACCTCGAGGGCACATCGCTGTCGATCGTCCACGAGGCGATGGCGATGCTCCGCGTGATCATCGCCTTCGGCCGCGAGCGGTATGAGCACCGGCGCTTCCGCGAGCAGGCCAAGGAGGCCGTCGACGCGCGGGTCGACCTGACCGTACGCCAGACGCTGTTCACGCTCGTCGTGACGATGACCACCGCGATCGGCAGCGCGCTCGTGCTCGCCTTCGGCGCCTATTACGTCATGCAGAACCGAATGTCGGTCGGCGAGCTGCTCGTTGTCATGGGCTACGTCGCGGCGCTGTACAAGCCGCTGGAGCAGATCAGCAACACGGTCTCGAACCTGCAGGAGCAGTTCATCAGTCTGCACCACGCGCTCGACCTGCTCGACACAGAGCCCGAGATCGTCGAGCGGCCCGGCGCCGTCGCCCTGGGTCGGGTCGCCGGCGACGTTGCCTTCGAGCACGTGAGCTTCGGCTACACCGGGCGGCCGGGCACGCTGAAGGACATCTCCTTCGCGGCGCCGGCCGGCTCGCGCGTCGCCATCGTCGGGCCGACAGGTGCCGGCAAGAGCACGCTGCTGCACCTGCTGCCGCGCTTCTACGACCCGCAACGCGGGCGCGTGCTGATCGACGGGCACGACGTCCGCGACCTGCGGCTGGACGCGCTGCGCGCGCAGATCTCGATCGTCCAGCAGGAGCCGCTGCTGTTCGCCGGCTCGATCCGGTCGAACATTGGCTACGGGCGGATCGACGCCGGCGAGGAGGAGATCGTCGAGGCCGCCCGCGCCGCGAACGCGCACGACTTCATCAGCGCGCTGCCGAAGCGCTATGACACCCAGCTCGGCGAGCGCGGCACCATGCTCTCCGGCGGCGAGCGCCAGCGCATCTCCGTGGCGCGCGCGTTCCTCAAGGACGCGCCGATCCTCATCCTCGACGAGCCGACGTCGGCGATCGACTCGCGCACGGAGGCCGTGATCCTGCAGGCGCTCGCGCGCCTCATGGAGGGTCGCACCACGTTCATGGTTGCCCATCGGCTGTCGACGATCCGCGACTCCGACCTCATCCTCGTCGTCAACCGCGGCGCGATCGTCGAGCAGGGCACGCACGACGAGCTGCTCGCCGCCGATGGCCTGTACGCCGAGCTGCACGACGCGCAGAACGCGGCGCCGCGCCGACGTGCAGCGGCAGCGATCGGCGCCGACGGGCTGTCGGAGCTGACGAAGGCGATCGCCGAGGGGCGTGAGCGCGGCGAGGTGCTCGCCGGGCCCGCGCTGGCCGAGCT
>JBOGYT010000366.1:0-25155 GCA_050696955.1 Solirubrobacteraceae bacterium
CAGGCCGAGGAGGGCATCGAGCGCCTGCGCGAGGTCGTCGACACGCTCATCGTCATCCCCAACGAGAAGCTGCTGGCGGTCGTCGAGCGCCGCACGACGATGATCGACGCCTTCCGCGAGGCCGACAACGTCCTGCGCCAGGGCGTGCAGGGGATCACCGACCTCATCACGATCCCCGGCCTCATCAACCTCGACTTCGCCGACGTCCGCACGATCATGGCCGACGCCGGCTCCGCGCTCATGGGGATCGGCACGTCCAACGGCGAGAACCGCGCCGCCGAGGCGGCGCGGCAGGCGATCTCCAGCCCGCTCATCGAGGAGAACGTCCAGGGCGCCACGGGCATCCTGCTGAACATGACCGGCGGCAAGGACCTCGGCCTGTTCGAGGTCAACGAGGCGGCCGAGATCGTCCGCGAGGCGGCGGCGGCGAACGCCAACATCATCTTCGGCGCGGTGATCGACGAGGCGCAGGGCGACGAGGTCCGCGTCACCGTGATCGCGACCGGCTTCGATCACGGCCGCGCCCGCCCGCGCACCGCGCGCGAGGACGTGCGCGACCGCGCGCAGCAGCAGGACCGCGGGCCGCGGATCGACGATCGCCAGCGCTCGTCGCTGGAGATCGCCGACGACGAGATCGAGATTCCCGCCTTCCTGCGCGACCGGTAGTCACAAAGCTTTCCCCTGGCCCTCCTGCGGCCAGGTACGGTCGCTCCAATGGAGGGGGGAGTGACCGACCCGGGCACGCCGGCGGACGTCGACATCACCCGCGAGGCGCGGCAACCGGTCGACGACTCGACGCTCGGCATCTCCGTCGCGCCGCGCGCGACGGCGGGCAGCCCGCGCCACCGGCTCGTGGCGATCGGCGACTCGCTGACGCACGGCTTCAAGAACCTCGCCGTCCACGACACCCGGCTCTCCTATCCGGCGATGATCGCGCGCGAGCTCGGCTGGGAGCGCGAGTTTCGCTTCCCGCGCTATGACAGCCCGGGCGGCCTGCCGCTCGACCTCGAGTGGCTGCTGCGCGAGCTCGAGCCGTCGATCGGCCCCGACCTGTCGATCGGCGACGCCGGCCCGGTCGTCCTCGCGGTACGGCGCCTGCTCGAGGCGCACGAGGACTTCTGGGAGCGCGGCCCCGGATCGCGCGTCGTGCGGCAGCCGCAGATCAACCACAACCTCGCGATCTTCGGCTGGGACCTGCGCGACATCCTCTCGCGCGACGCCGGCACCTGCCGCGACGAGCTCGCCGCCCCGACCGACAAGATCTGGCCGTCGATGCCGCAGAACAGCGGCGCGATCGCCGCGCTGCGCGTGCTCGACAGCGCGCGCGACGCCGGCGGGCGCGACCTCACGCCGCTCGAGGCGGCCGACCAGCTCGGCGCCGACGGAGCGGTCGGCGACGACGGCGCGCCGGTCCCGGACGGCGACGGCATCGAGACGCTGATCGTCTTCATCGGCTCGAACAACGCGCTGCCCACGGTGCTGACGCTCGACGTCAAGTGGAGCCGGCTGGACTACGCCAACCTGTCGGCGAAGGACGCCTACACGGTCTGGCGCCCGTCGCATTTCGCGGCCGAGCTGCGGGCGGTGAGCGACGCGGTCAAGCGTGTCCGGGCGCGCCACGTCCTGTGGCTCACGATCCCGCACGTGACGATCGCGCCGATCGCGCGCGGGCTCGGGGGCAAGATCGATCCGAAGTCGCGCTACTTCCGCTACTACGGCCGGCCGTGGGTCAAGGAGGACGCGTTCCTCGCGAACCCGTCGAAGTACCCGCATCTCACGGCCAACCAGGTGCGCGCCGTCGACAGCGCGATCGACCAGTACAACGAGTCGATCATCGACACCGTGCGCACGGCGCGCACGGGCGGCCTGGACTGGCACGTCGTCGATCTCTCCGGTGTGCTCGACCGCATGGCGACGCGACGCTACTTCGACCAGCCCGACGCTCAGCCCGAGTGGTGGAAGCCCTACGTGATGCCCGCGGCCCTGACCGAGGCGCTGAAGTTCACGCCGACGACCGAGTTCCTGCGCTCCGGGGCGAAGGGGATCGAGGCGGGTGGGATCGTCGGCCTCGACGGCGTGCACCCGACGACCGTCGGCTACAGCCTCGTCGCGCACGAGTGCATGAAGGTGATGAAGCAGATCGGCGTTCGCTTCTACACGCCGACCGGCGAGGAGCGGACCGATCCGGAGGTGGACTTCACGTCCGTCGTGCGCGAGGACACGCTGCTCTCAAACCCGCTGCGCTCGGAGGCGGGCAGCCTCGAGCTGCTCGGCAAGCTCGACGAGCGCTTCGCGCTGATCGCCGGGTTCGAGCGCGCGCTGCGGCGGCGCAAGCAGAGCTAGAACCGAAGCCTTCGCTAGCCTGCGATTCCTGACCTCGCGGACCCTCAAACACACCCCGCTGTTCGAATGTCACCGCCAGGCGGGGGCAAAGCTCGTGCCGTTCGCGGGCTGGGAGATGCCGGTCCAGTACGCAGACGGCATCAAGGCCGAGCACGTCGCGGTGCGCACCGCGGCGGGCATCTTCGACGTGTCGCACATGGGGGAGGTCGAGTTCTCCGGGCCCGGTGCCGAGGCGTTCCTCCAGCGGGTGTACACGAACGACGTCTCCAAGATCGCGGTCGGCGGCGCGCAGTACTCGCTCCTGTGCAACGCGCAGGGCGGTGTCCTGGACGATCTGTTCACCTACCGCATCGCCGGCGATCGCTTCCTCACCGTCACGAACGCGTCGAATCACGACTCCGACGTGGCCTGGCTGCGCGAGCACGCCGGCGACTTCGACGTCGAGGTCCACGACGTCCACGAGAGCTACGCCATGCTCGCCGTCCAGGGCCGGCGCGCGCGCGACATCGTCCAGTCGATCTCCGACAGCCCGCTGCCGGAGCGCATGCACGCTGCGCGGCGGATCATCCAGGGGCGCAGCGCGCTCGTCTGCGGCACCGGCTACACCGGCGAGGACGGCGTCGAGCTGCTCGTCGACCCGGAGGACGCGCCGGCGATATGGGACGAGATCGTGCGCCGCGGAGCGCAGCCGTGCGGGCTCGCCGCCCGCGACACGCTGCGCCTGGAGGTCTGCTTTCCGCTCTACGGCAACGACCTGTCGACCGACCGCGGGCCGATCGAGGCCGGTCTCGGCTGGGTCAGCAAGGAGGACACCGGCTTCATCGGCGCCGAGGCGGTGCGCGCCGTGCGCGAGGCCGGCCCGCGCGAGAAGCTCGTCCCGTTCACGATCCGCGGCCGCGGAATCGCCCGGCAGGGCAACCCGGTCGTCGGCGGTGGCGAGGTGACGAGCGGCACGCTGTCGCCGAGCCTCGGCATCGGGATCGGGATGGCGTACCTGCCCGCCGAGCGCGCGGCGGTCGGCGAGAGCTTCGAGATCGACGTGCGCGGCAAGACCCGCGAGGCGGTCGTCGAGGAAAGGCCCCTATACCGGCACGACAAGGAGAACGATGGCTGAGGCCAGCTACCCGGACGACCGGCTGTATCACCCCGATCACGACTGGGCGCTCGTCGACGGCGAGACCGCCACGTTCGGGATCACCTGGTTCGCCCAGGACGCGCTCGGCGAGGTCGTGTTCTTCGAACCGCCCGAGGTCGGCTCGTCGGTGTCGGCGAACGACGCCTACACCGAGATCGAGTCCGTCAAGGCGGTCTCCGACATCATCGCGCCGCTGTCGGGCGAGATCGTCGAGGTCAACACGGCGCTCGCCGACACGCCGGAGACGATCAACGACGACCCGTACGGGGCAGGCTGGATGGTGAAGGTCAAGTTGTCCGACACCAGCGAGCAGGACGAGCTGTTGAACTCCGACACCTACGCGAGCAGCCTGAGTTGAGCGGCTACACGGCCGTCACACCCGAAGACCTGAAGGTCATGCTCGACGCGATCGGCGTCGAGTCGGTCGAGGAGCTGTTCGACGCGATCCCCGCCGGCGTGCGCCTCGACCGCCCGATCGACCTGCCGCCGGGGGAGCCCGAGCAGGCCGTCTACGCCGAGCTGCGCGACCTGGCCGCGCGCAACGTCTCAGCCGAGGACGAGATCACGTTCCTCGGCGCCGGCATGTACGACCACTACGTGCCGGCGATCGTCGACATGCTCATGTCGCGCTCGGAGTTCCTGACGCCGTACACGCCCTACCAGCCGGAGGTCAGCCAGGGCGGCCTGCAGGTCATGTTCGAGTACCAGACGGCGATCTCCGAGCTGACGGGTCTGCCGGTCTCCAACGCCTCGGTCTACGAGGGGCCGAGCGCCGTCGGCGCGGCGGCGTACCTCGCGAAGCTGTCCAACAAGCGCCCGCGCGTGCTCATCAGCCGCGGCGTCCATCCCGACAGTCGCGAGACGCTCCGGACGCTCGCGGTCGGCTACGGCACGACGGTCGGCGAGATCGGCCTCGGCGACGCCGTCACCGACCTCGACGCGCTGCGCGACGCGCTCGACGAGGACGTCAGCGCGGTCATCGTTCAGCAGCCGAACTTCCTCGGCGCCATCGAGGACGTCGAGGCGCTCGCGTCCGCAGCCCACGAGCACGGCGCGCTGGTCATCTGCGCCGCCGACCCGCTGACGCTCGGCGTGCTCGAGGCGCCGGGCAATCAGGGCGCCGACGTCGTCGTCGGCGAGGGTCAGTCGCTCGGCAACCGGCTGGACTACGGCGGGCCGTCGTTCGGCTTCTTCGCCGCGACCGATGCGCACCTGCGCAGGATGCCCGGCCGCATCGCGGGCGAGACGACCGACGTCGACGGGCGCCGCGGCTTCGTGCTCACGCTGCAGACGCGCGAGCAGCACATCCGCCGCGAGAAGGCGACGTCGAACATCTGCACCTCGCAGGCGCTCAACGCGCTCGGCGGCGTCGTCTACCTGAGCTGGCTCGGCCGGCGCGGGATCGTCGAGCTCGGCGAGCTCATGCTCCAGCGCACGCACTACGCGCGCGAGACGCTCGCCGCGCTCGACGGCGTGCACAAGCTCCACGACCGGCCGGTCGTGCGCGAGTTCGCGCTGCGGCTGGACGCGCCCGTCGATCGGGTGCTCGATCGCTGTGCAGCGGAGGGCATCAACGCCGGCTTCGCGCTGTCGCGCTGCTACGACGAGTTCCCCGACGGGCTGCTCGTCGCGATCACCGAGCAGCGCTCGCGGGAGGACATCGACCGCCTCGCCGCCGTGGTCGGCGAGGCCGTCGCCGCCGAGCGCGCGGCCGCCGAGGTGACCGCATGAGCCAGACGCCACAGCAGCGCGAGCGCGCGACGACGATCTTCGAGAAGGGCGCGCCGGGCCGGCGGGCGTTCGTCGCGCCCGAGCTCGACGTGCCGCAGGTCGACGGGCTCATCCCCGACGGCATGCGCCGCGCGCAGCCGCCGCTGCTGCCCGAGGCCTCCGAGCCGGAGATCGTGCGCCACTACGTCAACCTCTCCAAGCGCAACTTCGACCTCGACTCGGGCTTCTACCCGCTCGGCTCGTGCACGATGAAGCACAACCCGCGCCTGCACGAGCGCGTCGCGGCGCTGCCGGGCCACGCGCGCCTGCATCCGCTGCAGGACCCGCGCCGCGCGCAGGGCGCGCTCGAGCTCATGTTCAACCTGCAGGAGTCGCTGGCGGAGATCGCCGGGCTCCCACACGTCTCGCTGCAGCCGTCGGCCGGCTCGCACGGCGAGCTCGCGGGCGTGCTGCTCACGCGCGCCTACCACGCCGATCGCGGCGAGCAGCGCACGAAGGTGCTCACGCCCGACAGCGCCCACGGCACGAACCCGGCGACCGTGACGATGGGCGGCTACGAGGTCGTGAAGGTCGCCCTCGATGACGCCGGCGGGGTCGACCTCGACGACCTGCGCGCGAAGACCGACGAGTCCGTCGCGTGCCTCATGCTGACCAACCCGAGCACGCTCGGGATCTTCGACCCGAACGTCGAGGAGATGGCGAAGATCGTCCATGAGGTCGGGGCGACGCTCTACTACGACGGCGCGAACCTCAACGCGATCATGGGCTACTCGCGGCCGGGCGACATGGGCTTCGACATCGTCCATTTCAACCTGCACAAGACGTTCACGCAGCCGCATGGCGGTGGCGGTCCCGGCGCCGGCCCGATCGCCGTCTCAGACCGCATCGAGCCCTACCTGCCGCGCCCGCAGGTCGTCCGCCGCGAAAGCACGAACGGCGCGACGCGCGCGCAGTACGACCTCGACTACGACCGCCCCAAGTCGATCGGGAAACTCCGCGGTTTCCAGGGAAATTACGGCGTCTTCGTGCGGACCTACGCCTATATCCGCTCGCTCGGCGCCGACGGCCTGAAGGACGTCAGCGAGGTCTCGGTGCTGAACGCGAACTACCTGCTCGCGCGCCTGCGCGAGAAGGTCGCAGACCGCCTGCCGCTCGCGTTCGGCGAGCGCTGCATGCACGAGTTCGTCCTCAGCGGCGCGCCGCTGAAGAAGGACCTCGGGATCCGCACGCTCGATCTCGCCAAGCGCCTGCTCGACCACGGCTTCCACCCGCCGACGGTGTACTTCCCGCTCGTCGTCGACGAGGCGCTGCTCATCGAACCCACGGAGACCGAGACGCGCGAGACGCTCGACGCGTTCGCCGACGCGATCGCGCGGATCGTCGATGAGGCCGCCGAGGATCCGGACGTCGCGCGCAACGCGCCGTACACGACGCCGGTGCGGCGCCTCGACGAGGCGGGCGCGGCGAAGCGCCCGCGCGTGCGAGAGACGCTGTCGGCGTAGCCCCGCGGTTCACGAACAGCATCGATAAAGAGCACGAGGGAGCCACTCGCTACGGGATTCGCGGGGGTGTGGGGAGTGAGTTCCCTCCAGCGGTTTCGAAAAGAAACCCGGAGCGCGCCAAGCCCGCCCCGCGCGCTGCCTGGGCGTCCCGCTCCCTCTTCTCTTTATCGATGCCGTGCTCGGCCAGGTACTCGCTCTCCCGCCGCGCGGTTGGGCGGTGCTCGCTGCAGCCGTCGCGGGGCGCTGTCCACTGGTGGCGAACCGGGCCGCCCGGCGGTACGCTCGTCAGGGGGATCCAGCAACGCGTAGGGGGCACGGATGAGACGGATACTCAGGGCGATGATCGCCACCAGCCTCGCGGGGCTGGCCTGCGCGCCGGCGGCGCTCGCCGCCGACGCCCCGTACGACAAGCACACGCTGATCGTCAAGTACGCCGACAGCGCCTCGGGGCGTGAGCGGCTCGACACCGCGGCCGGGGCCGGCGTCGTCAAGACTCTCGGCACCGTCACCGGCTTCGCTGCGCGGCTCGTCTACGTCAACGGCGATCCCAAGGATGTCGCGCGGCGCCTGAACGCCTCGCCGGCGGTGCTCTACGCGGAGCCGAACTACATCTACCGGACGCAGGCGATCCCGAACGACGCGCGCTTCGGCGAGCTGTGGGGCCTGCACAACACGGGTCAGAGCGCGGGCCTCGCCGATGCCGATATCGATGCGCCGGAGGGCTGGGACCTCGCCGGCCTGACGACGGGGCCCGGCGCGTGGCCGGCGACCGGCGGGGTGAAGGTCGGCCTCGTGGACACCGGCGTCCAGGCCTCCCACCCGGATCTGCAGGGCAAGGTCGCCGACTGCGCCGGCGTGCGCTCGTTCGGCATCAAGCTCCTCATCCTCGTGCTGTTCGCCGACCCGACGATCGTCGGCGGCAAGTGCGTCGACGACAACGGCCACGGCACGCACACGGCCGGCACCGTGGCGGCGAGGGCGAACAACGCCGCAGGCGTCGCCGGCGTCGCGTTCAACTCGCCGCTGGCGATCTGCAAGGCGCTCGACGCCCAGGGCGCGGGCACCGTGGCGGCCGTCGCGAACTGCATCACCTACCTCAACCAGCGGGGCGCGAAGATCATCTCGATGTCGCTCGGCGGGCCGGGCGCGACGACGCTGGCGAACGCGGTCGCCGCGGCGAGCCAGAACGGCTCGCTGCTCATCGGCTCCGCCGGGAACGGCGGGAGCGCGACGCCGAACTACCCGGCCGCCTATCCGCAGGTCGTCTCGGTGGCCGCCGTCGACCGCAGGGGCGCTCACCCGGCGTTCTCGACGGCGAACGCCGACGTCGAGCTCTCCGCTCCCGGGGTCGACGTGCTGTCGAGCTGGCTGGGCGGCGGCTACTTCACCGCGTCGGGCACCTCGATGGCCGCGCCGCACGCGGCCGGGGTCGCCGCGCTCATCGCCGCCAAGAACCCGAGCGGCGGCCCGGCAGCCTGGCGCGCGACGCTGGGCGCCGCGGTCGACGACCTCGGAGCCCCCGGCCGCGATCCGCAGTTCGGCTTCGGCCGCGTGAACCTCGCCAAGGCCGTCACCGCTCCGTAGCGGCCGCGTGGGCCGCGGCGCCTTCCGGGTAGCCTCCGCCGCCCGTGGCCCCATCGATCTTCTCCGGCATCCAGCCGACCGGGCGCAAGCACCTCGGCAACTACATCGGCGCGATCACGCAGTACGTCGCCGGCCAGGACCGCGCCGACCCGGCGATCTACTGCATCGTCGACCTGCACGCCACGACGGTGCCCTACGACCCGGTCGAGCTGCGCGAGCGCGTGTACGACACGACGGCGATCCTGCTCGCCGCCGGGCTGGATCCCGAGCGCTGCATCCTCTTTCGCCAGGGGGACGTGGAGGAACACACCGAGCTGTGCTGGCTGCTGTGCTCCGTGACGGCGCTCGGGGAGCTGAACCGCATGCACCAGTTCCGCGACAAATCGACGGCGCAGCGCGAGCTCGTGTCGGCCGGGCTGCTCCTGTACCCGGTGCTGCAGGCCGCCGACGTGCTCGCCTATCGCGCCGACGAGGTGCCGGTCGGCGAGGACCAGCGCGAGCACCTCGAGCTCATGCGCAACATCGCCCAGCGCTTCAACGCGCGCTTCGGTGAGGGGCTGCTCGTCGTGCCCGAGCACCGCATCCCCGAGGTCGGCGCGCGCGTGCGCGACCTGCAGGATCCGGAGCGCAAGATGTCGACGACGGACGGCAGCGAGCAGGGGACGGTGCACGTGCTCGACGACGAGGAGACGATCATGCGCAAGTTCAAGCGCGCGGTGACCGACTCCGACGACCCGCCGCGGATCGGGCGCGGCGAGGACAAGCCCGGCGTCACGAACCTCATCGAGATCCTCGCGGTGCTGCACGGCGTCACGCCCGAGGAGATCGAGGCGCGGTTCGCCGACGCGCGCGGCTACGGCGACCTCAAGGCGGCGGTGGGAGAGGCCGTCGCCGTCGAGCTCGCGCCCGTCCGCGAGCGCTACGAGCAGATCCGCGGCGACGAGGCCGCGCTCGAGCGCGTGCTCGCCGAGGGGGCGGAGAAGGCGCGCGTGATCGCGACGCGGACGCTGTCCGACGTGCGTGACGCGATGGGCGTCGGACCCCCGCGCTAGCCTGCGCGGGGTGACCGTCGCCTCGCTCGAGCTCGACCTGGAGGTCTTCTCGGGTCCGTTCGACCTGCTGCTGACGCTCGTCCTGCGCGAGGAGGTCGATCTGCTCGAGGTTCAGCTCGCGGACGTGGTCCTCGCCTACCTCGACCATCTCGAGACGCGCGGCGAGCTCGACCTTGAGGTCGCGACCGAGTTCCTCGTGCTCATCGCCGCGCTGCTCGAGCTGAAGTCGCGGCTCATGCTGCCGCGCGACGAGGACGACGAGCTCGACCTCGAGCCCGGGGAGGCGGCCGAGGAGCTGCTCGCCCGGATGCTCGAGGCGCGTCGCTACCGCCGCGCGGCCGACCATCTCGAGGCCCGCCTCGTCGGCGAGCACGGCGTGCGCTACCGCTCGGCGCGGCTGCCGCCCGCGCTGCGCCGCGCGAACCTCGCCGAGGCCGGCGCGGTCTACGACCCCGACCGCCTCGGCTCCGCGATCGGCGACCTCCTGCGCGTGCCGCCGAAGGTCAGCACCGCCCACCTCACGATCCCGACGGTCACCGTCGCGGAGCGGCTCGGGCACCTGCGCGGCCTGCTGCGGCGCGGCGGCTGCACGTTCGACGAGGCCGTGCGCGGCGCCGGCCGCGTGACGGTCGCGGTGACGCTGTTCGCGCTGCTCGAGCTCTACAAGCAGGGCGAGGTGACGTGGACGCAGGAGTCGGCCTTCGGCGAGATCGCGATCGCGCCGGCCGCACGGGCTCAGCCCGCGCAGGAGGCAACGGCGCTGTGAGCGACCTGGCGCGGATCGTCGAGGCGCTGCTGTTCCTGTCGCCCGATCCGGTGGCCGTCGAGGATCTCGCGGAGGCCGCGGACTGTGACGCCGACGAGCTGGCGGCCGCGGTCGCGCAGCTCGATCGCGAGTACGCACCGGGAGAACGCGGCCTGCAGCTCAAGCGGGTCGCGGGCGGCCTGACGCTGGCCACCGATCCCGTCGCCGAGGACGCCGCACGGCGGCTGCTCGCCAAGCCGCGCACGCCGCCGCTGACGCCGGCACAGGCGGAGACCCTCGCGATCGTCGCCTACCTGCAGCCCGTCTCGCGGCCGGAGATCACCCGCATCCGCGGCGTCGCCGCCGACTCCGCGACGGCGACGCTGCTCGAGCGCGGCTTCATCGAGGAAGCCGGGCGCTCCCGGTTCGGCGCGATCATGTACCGCACGACCGACCTCTTCCTCCGGCTCTTCGGCCTGGACTCGATCAAGGCGCTGCCGAGCGTCGCCGAATGGGACCCGTCGCCCGACGAGGAGGCCGAGCTGCGCGACCGGCTCCTGCGCGCGGGTGAACAACGGACGGGTGCCGCCTCGCCCGCTTGATTGCGGCCAGCGCCGGTGGTAGACCTCAGACCCATGGGCACCGTGCTGATTCGCACCGTCCTGCTGGCGCTGGCCGTGGGTGCCCTGTTCGGCGTCCCATCCGCTTCAGCCGCGCCCTACTCGCTCGGTCCGCAGACGCTCGTCAGCGGCCCCAGCCCGTTCGCCGCCTGCACGATCGGCAGCGCCGGGGACGACAGCGTCGTCTACACCGACACGGAGGTCGAACCGCAGGTCGCGGTCAACCCGACGAACCCGGCGAACGTCATCGGCGCCTTCCAGCAGGACCGCTGGAACGACGGCGGCGCGCGCGGGCTCGTCGCGTCGCGCTCGTTTGACGGCGGCGCCTCGTGGGCGCGCAACTTCGCGCCGTTCAGCGCCTGCTCCGGCGGGGCGCCGGAGTACCAGCGCGCGACCGACCCGTGGGTGAGCTTCGACCGGACCGGACGCGCCTACCAGATCGCGCTGAGCATCGACTCGGCCGAGCTCGGCCTGTCGGCGGTGCTGGCCTCGACCTCGACGAACGGCGGCGCGAGCTGGAGCGCACCCGCGACCCTCCAGCGCGACGAGAACCCGGTCAACTTCAACGACAAGGAGTCGATCACCGGCGACTGGACGCGCGACGACACGGCGTACGCGGTGTGGATCCGCGGCGCGATCCCGGGCGAGAACCGCAGCCTCCAGGGGCTGGCCAACTCGTTCGCCTACCGCGGCCAGCCGATGTTCTCCCGGACCGAGGACGGCGGGCAGACGTGGTCGCGGCCGATCTCGATGACCGGCAACCAGAACGTCTACGCGCAGGGCAACCAGATCGCGGTGCTGCCCGACGGGACGCTCGTGAACGTGTTCGCCGTCCTGTTCAAGGGCTCGGGCATCCAGCCGCCGCAGGCCAACCAGGTGTTCATGGCGGTCACGCGCTCGACCGACGGCGGGCGCACGTGGTCGAAGATCATCAAGGTCGCTCCGCTGCGGACGGCGCTGCTGACCGATCCCGACACCCCGAACCCGACGAGCCTGAACGAGACCGTGCGAGCGGGCGACTACCTGCCGGACATCGCCGTCGACCACAACTCCGGCGCTGTGTACCTCACGTGGGCCGACGGCCTCGGCACCGCGGCGAACAACGTCGTGATCGCGAAGTCGACCGACGGCGGGCGTCACTGGAGCGGCCCGGTGGCGATCGACCAGACCCCGGGGCCGCACGCGTTCAACCACGCGGTGACGGTCACGGACGACGGCACCGTCGGCGTCCTGTACTACGACTTCCGCAACAACACGCCGGCGCCGGGCCTGCCGACCGACGTCTGGCTCACGCACTCGACCGACGGCGGAGCGACGTGGGAGGAGCAGCACGTCACCGGGCCGTTCGACATGAAGCTCGCGCCGGTCGCGCGCGGCTTCTTCCTCGGCGATTACATGGGGCTCGAGCCGATCGGCAACGACCTGCTCGCGTTCTTCGCGACGACGCAGGGCGACCGGGCGAACGTGTACTCGGTGCGCGCCGCGCCCTGAGCCACCCGCACGGCTCCGGCGGCAGGAGCATGGCGATGGACCGCGAACAACGGTGGTTGTGCGTATCTAACCGTCGCAACGTGGGGCTGTGGCATCGCGATTCGGCCGCCCGCTCGGCGGTGAGACGTACGAAGACCGCGATATCCGCGGTGTTCAGCCATCTCGATCGAGGGCACATCGCCGGGCCGGCACCGAGCGCCACGCGATCAGGCACCCACCCCGCTATCGATGCTGTTCGCTTGCCCCGCCACGCCAACCGCAGCCGACCAACGCGCGGACCAACGTGGAGCACACCGGATACGCATCACGGTGGTTGTGTTCGCTTGTATCAAGGAGCACAATAAATGCTCTGGATCACCATGGTCGCGTCGCTGATCTCCCTGCTCTTCATCGCAATTCCGGTCGCGGTCTTCGCGGCGAGCATCCGCTACGCCTCGCACCGCGAGGGCGACAGCCCGTCCGAGGTTCACAAGCGCTTCTCGCCGGGCCTGTGGCTCGGCCAGGGCCGCGGCTGACCGCCTGGCTCTAGGCGCGCGTCGCCGCGAGCTGCCCGCAGGCCGCCGCGATATCGCGCCCGCGGGTGAGGCGCACCGTCACGCGCATACCGTGCTCCTCGAGCACCGCCCGGAACGCGTCGATCGCCTCGGGTCCCGATCCGTCGTACGGCGAGCCGGTCGGGTTGTAGGGGATGAGGTTGACCTTGAAGACCTTGGGGTCGAGCACGCGCGCGAGCGCGAGCGCCTGCTCGTAGCGGTCGTTGACGCCGGCGAGCATGACGTACTCGACGAACACGAGCCGCCGCTTGGCGGCGTGGAAGCGGCGGCAGGCGTCGAGCACGTCGGCGAGCGGGTAGCGGTCGTTGACCGGCATGAGCTGCGAGCGCAGCGCCTCGTCGGCCGCGTGCAGGGAGAGCGCGAGCCGGATCGGCATGTCGGTCTGCGTGAGACGGTCGATGCCGGGGATCCAGCCGACGGTCGAGATCGCGGTGCGGCGGTTCGTGATGCCGATGTCGGGCAGCCGCCGGCATGCCTCGAGCACGTGGTCGAGGTTCATCATCGGCTCGCCCATGCCCATGAAGACGGCGTGGTCGACCTCCTCCGTGCGGCGGAAGTGCAGCGCCTGGTCGACGATCTCCGAGGCCGTGAGGTTGCGGCCGAACTTCATCGCTCCCGTCGCGCAGAACGTGCAGGTCAGCGGGCAGCCCGACTGCGAGGACAGGCACAGCGACCGGCGGCGATCGCGGTAGCGCATGAGCACGGCCTCGACGGGGCGGCCGTCGTGGGTGTGAAAGAGCGACTTCACGGTGCCGTCGCGCGCGTGGGCCTCGTCGACGAGCGTCAGCGTCGAGTACGGCACCTGCTCGTCGAGCCGGGCGCGCAGTTCCACGGGTAGATCGGTCATATCGGCATAGCCGCTCGCGCCGCGCGCGGCCCACGCCCACACCTGCCGGGCGCGGAAGGCGGGCTCGCCGGCGTCGGCGAGCGCCGTCTGAAGGCGCTCGAGATCCATCGCCCCATCGTAGGGGCGTCCGCGGCCGTCCCATGGTGCGACCATCGTGCGCATGCGCCTCGCCAAGTTCCTCGCCCACGCGGGCGTCGCCTCGCGCCGCGCGGCCGAGGAGATCGTCCGCTCCGGGCGCGTCACAGTCGGCGGCGCGACCGTCACCGATCCTGCCCGCGACGTCGACGCCGACAGCGGCGTGGCGGTCGACGGCCGCTTCCTCGAAGGCCCGGAGGAGCGGATGGTCTTCGTCGTCCACAAGCCGGCCGGCGTGCTGTCGACGGCGAGCGACGCCCACGGACGGCGCACGGTCGTCGATCTCGTGCCCGCGCGCGGGGCGCGCCTGTACCCGGTGGGGCGCCTGGACGCCGACAGCACCGGGCTCATCCTCGTGACGAACGACGGCGACCTCGCGCAGCGCCTGACGCACCCGTCCTTCGAGGTCCCGCGCACGTACCGCGCCACGGTGCGCCCGTCGCCGGTGCCGGAGCGAGCGCTGCGGACGCTGCGCGAGGGCGTCGACCTCGAGGACGGCCGGACGTCGCCGGCGAAGGTGCGCCAGCTGCGCCCCGGGCTGCTCGAGCTCATGATCCACGAGGGCCGCAACCATCAGGTCAAGCGAATGTGCGAGGCGGTCGGGCACCGCGTGCGCACGCTCGAGCGCGTCCGCTTCGGCCCGCTGCGCCTCGACGATCTGCCCGCGGGCGGGCACCGGCGGCTGAAGGCGGCGGAGGTGGAGGCGCTGCGACGGCTGGACAGGCAATAAAGTCGCGGCGGTATGCGGCTCTATGCCCTGCGCGGAGCCTCGTCGGTGGACCGCAACGACGCCCAGGCGATCATCGGGGCGACGGAGTGGCTGCTGCGCGAGATCCTCAAGCGCAACGACCTTCATCCCTCGGACGTCGTCAGCTGCATCTTCACGCTGACCGACGACCTGAACGCCGAGTTTCCCGCGGTGGCGGCGCGCAACATGGGCTTCTCGCAGGTCCCGCTGCTGTGCGCGCGCGAGGTGCCGGTGCCGGGCTCGATGCCGCGGATCATCCGCGTGCTCATGCACTACTACGCGCCCGACGCGCACGTTCCGCGACACACGTACCTCGGCGAGGCACGCGCGCTGCGCCAGGACCTCGACGGGGCGCAGTAAGTCGGTTAGCCCTGCCCGCCGCAAGTTGCCGTGGTCTCTCCCGGCGCCCGATCCGCGCCTGGCGGCCGGGCATCCCGGAGATCCCGACCGAGCTTCCGGCGCGCAGCACGTCGGGCCGGCCAACAGCCGCGCGGTCAGTCAAACAGCATCGATGAAGCTGTGACTGTGAGGGAGCGATCGGGGCAGCTACCCGCGAATGCGGATCCTGGCGATCGTGGCGCACACGGGGGCGCATACAGCGCCGAGCTCGCCACGACCGCGCGCTGAACGTCGAGATCGCTGAAAACCGCGATATGCGCGCTGTTCGCCCGTCTCGATTCGCGCACCGCCTCGCGCACGCGCCGCGCGGCCCCAGCGCGGCGCCGTGCCACCGATCGCCGCGTCGTGGGTGTAGAGGGCGTACAGTAGGCCCTGGCCGGGAACGACGGGTCGAGCGCGAGGCCGAGGGTCGGCGAAGACCGACGGCAGCGTCGCCGCGCCGGCCGAGGCCGCGCCGGCACCGGCCAGCGCGACCGCCGCGATCAGCCCTGCAACCCTGCCCCTGCCCGGCATCTCGTGCCTCCTGCCGATCGCTCGCGCGAGCTTACGCCACAATCTCCGGCATGGCGATCGAGTTCTCCGAGCGTATCCGGCGAATCCCCGTCTATCCCGTCGCCGACGGCTACTCGCTCGGCGAGGACGTCGCGATGCTCGCGTCCAACGAGTCGCCCGACCCGCCGCTGCCGGCCGTGGTGCAGGCCGCCCAGCGCGCGCTCGGCGGCGCCAACCGCTATCCCGATCCCTCCAACTCGCTCCTGCGGCGGGCGCTCAGCAATCGCTACGGCGTGCCGGCGGGCCGCATCGCGATCGGCAACGGCTCGTGCGACATCCTGCTCGCGGCCGGCGAGGCGCTGCTCGAGCCGGGCGCCGAGCTCGTCTACGCGTGGCCGTCGTTCAGCGTCTACCCGCACCTCGCCGCGGCCTCCGGCGCGCGCGCGATCACCGTGCCGCTCGACGCCGACGACCGCCACGACCTCGACGCGATGGCGCGGGAGATCACGGTCGCCACCCGTCTCGTGCTCGTCTGCAACCCGAACAACCCGACGTCGACGGCGCTGCCGTTCGCTGCCGTCGCGGCGTTCGCCGACGCGGTCCCGCGCCACGTCGCGCTCATCGTCGACGAGGCGTACTGCGAGTTCAACCTGCTCGACGACCCCGACACGACGCTCGATCTGCTCGGCAAGCACCCCAACCTCGTGCTGCTGCGCACGTTCTCGAAGGTCTACGGCCTGTGCGGCCTGCGCGTCGGCTTCGCGCTGTGCGGCAGCGAGGACTTCCCGACCGCGGTCAATCAGGTCCGACAGCCGTTCTTCTGCAACGCGGCCGCGCAGGCGGCGGCGGTCGAGGCGCTCTCACACCAGGACGCCGTCGCCGAGCGCGTCGAGCGCGCGATCGTCGCGCGCGTCGAGGTCGAGGCCGGGCTGAACGCGCTCGGCATCGAGCCGGCCGAGTCGCAGGCGAACTTCTGCTGGTTTCACCTGCCCGAGGACGCCGACGAGGCCGAGGTCGTGCGCGGCCTCGCCGAGCGCGGCGTGCTCGTCCGCGCCGGGAAGTCGCTCGGGCGCGAGGGCGCGCTCCGGGTGACCTACGGCACGCCGCAACAAAACGTCCGCTTCCTCGACGCGCTGCGGGAAGTCCTCTAAGGTTCGACGTCGATGAGCCGCTCGAGCGACAGCGCCCGTACCACCTTTACGTACGCCTATCGCTCCTTCGCCTGGCGATTTAGCTAGGCGCTCGGCCCTCCACACCTTCTTCACCGCTTTCGCCGAGCGCCGCCGCACCTCGCTCCCAGGCGTCTCTTCGAAAGGAACTTTGATCGTGAACGTGATGAACCAGGTGGTCCTCAGATGGTGTCTGTGACCGAGTCGCAGATCGCCGCGGGCATTCGCGACACCCGCATCGCGAGGGTCTCGCCGCTGACGACGCCGGCGGATCTGCTCGAGCGCCTGCCGCTCGAGCCCGCGCTGGCCGAGGTGGTGGTTCGCGGTCGTGACGACGCGACCGCGATCCTCAACGGCGCCGACGACCGGCTGCTGGTCGTCGTCGGCCCGTGCAGCGTCCATGACGTCGATGCGGCGCTCGAGTACGCGCGTCGGCTGAGCGCGGAGGCGGCGCGCCACCGGGCGGACCTGCTCGTGGCGATGCGCGTGTACTTCGAGAAGCCGCGGACGACGACGGGCTGGAAGGGCCTGATCAACGACCCGCACCTCGACGGCTCGCGCGACGTCGACAACGGGCTGGGGATCGCACGCGAATTGCTGCTCGAGGTGCTGCGGCAGGACCTGCCGGTCGGGTGCGAGTTCCTCGACCCGATCACGCCGCAGTACATCTCCGACACCGTCGCGTGGGCGGCGATCGGCGCGCGCACGACCGAGAGCCAGGTGCACCGCCAGCTCGGGTCCGGCCTGTCGATGCCGGTCGGCTTCAAGAACCGCACGGACGGCAACGTCCAGGTCGCCGTCGACGCGGTGCGAGCCGCGGCAGCGAAGCACGCCTTCGCCGGCGTGGACGTCAGCGGGACGCCGGCGATCCTCCACACGAGCGGCAACCCGGACGGCCACGTGATCCTGCGCGGCGGGAGCGGCGAGCCCAACCACGACCCGGAGGGCGTCGCCGACGCGCTGTCGAAGCTGCGCGCCGCGGCGCTGGCCGAGCGCCTCGTCATCGACGCGTCGCACGGCAACAGCGGCAAGGACCACGCGCGCCAGCCGGCGGTCGCCGCGCAGATCGGCGAGCAGGTCGCCGGCGGGAGCCGCGCGATCGTCGGCGTCATGCTCGAGTCGTTCCTCGTCGCCGGCCGCCAGGACCTCGACGGCAACGAGCCGCTGACGTATGGCCAGTCGATCACGGACGCATGCATGGACTGGGACGCGACGGTCGGCGTGCTCGACGGCCTCGCGGCCGCGGTGCGCGCGCGGCGCACGGCCGTCTGATCGGCGTAGCGTGAGGGTCGCCCTCGTCGGCGTCGGGCTCATCGGAGGCTCGGTCGGGATGGCGGCCCGCCGGCGGCTGGGCGCGCACGTCGTCGGCTGGAACCGGAGCCCGGCCGCGCTCGAGACGGCGCTCTCGCTCGGCGCGATCGACGAGGCGGTCGACCGTGTCGCGGACATCGGGCACGCCGACGTCGCGATCGCGTCGGTCTCCGTCGCCGCCCTGGAGGGGATCGTGCGCGAGCTGTGCGCGGCCGTGCCGGATGCCGTCGTGACGGATGTCGGGTCCACGAAGCAGCCGCTCGTCGACGCGATCGACTGCGCGAACTTCATCGGCGGCCATCCGCTCGCCGGGGCCGAGTCGACGGGCGTCGAGCACGCGCGCGAGGACGTCTTCGACGGCGCGGTCTGGTACCTGACCCCGCGCGCCGAGACGGCCGGCGTGCTCTACGAGCGCCTGGCGCACTTCATCGCCGGGATCGGGGCGCGGCCGACCGCGATCGCTCCGGCCGATCACGACCGGCTGATGGCGACGGTGTCGCACCTGCCGCACGTCGTGGCGAACCTCCTCGTCGCGCAGGCCGCCAGCGCGCTCGGCGGCGAGACGCTCCCGCCGACCGGGCCGAGCTTTCGCGACGCCACGCGCGTCGCCGGGTCCAACCCGGCGCTCTGGGCGCAGATCTACCGCGCGAACCGGGCCGCCCTGGGCGGCGAGATCGACGCGCTCATCGCGCGCCTCGGCGAGGTGCGCGCGCTGCTCGATGGTGGCGGGGATCTCGAGCCGTGGCAGGAGGCGGCGGCGGACCACCGCCGCGCCCTGCTCGAGGTCGGGCTCGTCGGGGGGCCGGTGTGCGAGGTGCGCGCGTCGGTGCCGAACAAGCCGGGCGTCGTCGCCGAGGTCGCGCTCGCGCTTGGCCGCGCCGGCATCAACATCTCCGACATGTCGCTCGCGCCCGAGGCCGACAACCGCACCGGCGTGATCGCCCTGTGGGTCCCGGCCGCGGACGCCGAGCGCGCGATCGGGCTCGTCGCCGAGCTCGGGTACCCGGCGGCGTGAGCACGGTCAAGGTCTCACCCGCGCAGCGGCTGCGCGGCGAGGTCAGCGCGCCGCCCGACAAGTCGATCTCGCATCGCGCCGCGCTGCTCGGCGCGATGTCGGCCGAGCCGGTGCACATCTCGGGCTACCTGCACGCCGCCGACACCACCTCCACGCTCAACGCGCTGCGGGCGCTCGGCGCCCTCGTCGAGGTCAATCCCGACGAGGTCGTCGTGCGCGGCGCCGGCCTGCGCGAGGCACGCGAGGCCGACGGCCCGATCGACGTCGGCAACGCCGGCACGCTCATGCGCCTGCTGCCCGGCTGGCTGGCGGCGCAGGAGGGCAAGGTCTTCGAGCTCGACGGCGACGCATCGATCCGGGGCCGCCCGGTCGACCGGATCGCGGCGCCGCTGCGCGAGATGGGCGCGTCGATCGAGGTGACCGGCCAGCGCTACCCGCCGTTCGTCGTGCGCGGTGCGAGGCTCCAGGGCATCGACTACACGCTGCCCGTCGCCAGCGCGCAGGTGAAGTCCTGCGTGCTCCTGGCCGGGCTGCTCGCCGACGGCACGACGACGGTGACCGAGCCGGCGCCGAGCCGCGACCACACCGAGCGGATGCTCGCGGGCGCCGGCGCGGCGATCCGGCGGGCGGGCTGCGACGTGTCGGTGACGAGCACCGACGAGCTCGACGCGCAGCGCATCGCCGTCCCCGGCGACCTCTCCTCGGCGGCGTTCCTGGTCGCGGCGGGCGTGCTCGTGCCCGGCTCGCGCGTGCTCGTGCGCGACGTCGGCGTGAACTGGACGCGTACCGGCTTCCTGCGGATCCTCCAGCGGATGGGCGCGATCGTCATCGGCGATGTGGAGCCTCTGCCGGAGGCCGGACCCGGCGGGGACCACTGCACCGGCGCGATCACGCCGATCGAGCCCGTCTCGGACCTCGACGTCAGCGCCGGCCCGCTCCAGGGCACCGTCGTCGAGCCCGAGGAGGTCCCGCTGGCGATCGACGAGCTGCCGCTCGTCGCGCTGCTCGGCTGCTTCGCCGAGGGCGAGACGGTCGTGCGCGGCGCGCAGGAGCTGCGCGTCAAGGAGTCCGACCGGATCGCCGGTGTCGTCGACGGGCTGCGCGGCCTCGGCGCGCAGATCGAGGCGACCGAGGACGGCTTCGTGGTCACCGGAGGCGGCGCGCTGCGCGGCGGGCGCATCGACGCCCGCGGCGATCACCGGATGGCGATGCTCGGCGCGGTTGCCGGGCTCGCGTCGCAGGACGGCGTCGAGGTGGTCGGGATGGAGGCGGCGGAGGTCTCGTACCCGGGATTCCTCGAGGACCTCGCAGCGCTTGGGTAGGGCGAATTCCTCGCGCCCGGCGTCTATGAGGTGCGATGGTCGGCCGCGAGAAGGAGGTCTACGATGAACGCGATGGCCGTCGCGCAGCCAATCACGGCGGACGAGTACCTCTCGCTGGAGGATCCGCGACGCACCGAGCTCGTGGCGGGTGAGGTCATCGTGCACGCGCCCGCGCCGCTGCACCAGATCGTCGTGCTGGACGTGCTGCGCGAGATCGACGCCTGGATCCGAGCCGCGCCGCGACGCGGGCAGGTCTGGATCCCGCTCGACGTCAAACTCGACGAGCGCAATGTCTTCGCGCCCGACCTGCTCTGGTACCGCGACGGGCGTACGCTCCCGCGCGGTGCCCAGTCCCCCTCGCCGCTACCGGACCTCGCGGTCGAGGTGCGTTCCCCGTCGACCTGGCGCTATGACATCGGCGCGAAGAAGTCCGCGTACGAGCGCCATGGCCTGCATGAGCTATGGCTCGTCGACACCGCTGCCGACGTCGTCTTGGTCTTCCGCCGCTCGTCGGCGAAGGCCGAGGCATTCGACGTCTCGCTCGAGCTTGCCGCCGACGACGAGCTGACCTCGCCGCTGCTGCCGGGCTTCGGGCTTTCGCTGCGCACGCTGTTCGCCGCGTAGCCCCACCTATGCTCAGGCGATGCTGATCGCCATCGACGGCCCCGCGGGCGCGGGCAAGTCCACGGTCGCGCGCGCCGTCGCGGACGCGCTCGGCTTCACGTACCTCGACAGCGGGGCGATGTACCGCTGCGTGGCGCTGGCCGAGCTGCGCGGGGCGCCCGATCCGCTCGACTGCGCCATCGGGCTCGGCGGCCGCGTGATGCTCGACGGCGAGGACGTGACCGAGGCGATTCGCGCGCCGCAGGTCAGCGAGCGCGCGTCGCAGGTCGCCGCGCGGCCGGAGGTGCGCGAGGCGCTCGTCGAAAAGCAGCGCGCGCTCATCGCCTCCGGCGACTACGTTGCCGAGGGACGGGATATCGGGACCGTCGTGGCGCCCGGCGCCGAGCTGAAGGTCTTTCTCACCGCATCGCCGCAGGAGCGCGCGCGCCGGCGCGCCGCCGAGCTGGGCGCCGACGCCGAGCAGGTGCTCGCCGACCAGGCGCAGCGCGACGAGCGCGACGAGACGCGCGAGCACTCGCCGCTGCAGGCGGCGTCGGACGCGGTGCCGATCGACACGACCGGCCTGTCGGTCGACGAGGTCGCCGGCCGCATCGTCGACCTCGCCAAGGCGAGCGCGCGATGAAGGTCGCGGTCGTCGGCTATCCGAACGTCGGCAAGTCCTCGCTCGTCAACCGGCTCAGCGGCTCGCGCGAGGCGGTCGTCCACGAGCGCTCGGGCATCACGCGCGACCGCAAGGAGATCGCCACGGAGTGGAACGGGCGGCGCTTCACGCTCATCGACACGGGGGGCATGGACCAGGAGGATCCCGATCCCGTGTCGGGGTCGATCCGCGACCAGGCGCGCGCCGCGCTCGCCGACGCCCAGGTGGCGCTGTTCGTCTTCGACGCCAAGGCCGGCGTGCGGCCCGGTGACGAGGAGCTCGCCGACCTGCTGCGGCGCATGCGGCTACCGGTGGTCGTGGCGGCGAACAAGATCGATTTCGTGGGCGACATCCCGCTCGCCGCCGAGGCGCACCGGTTCGGCTTCGGCGATCCGATGGCCGTCTCCGCCGCCCAGGGGCTCGGTACCGGGGACCTGCTCGACCGACTCGTCGAGCTGCTTCCCGAGGACGATCCGGAGGAGGACGCGGGCGTCGTGCGCCTCGCCGTCATCGGCCGGCCGAACGTCGGCAAGTCCTCGCTCGTCAACCGCTTCGCCGGCACCGACCGGGTGATCGTCTCCGAGGTCGCGGGCACGACGCGCGACGCGATCGACCTGCCGCTCGAGGTCGACGGGCGCAAGCTCGTCGTCGTCGACACCGCCGGCATGCGCCGCCAGTCCAAGGTGTCGGAGTCCGTCGAGTACTACACGACGCTGCGCTCGCAGCGGGCGGCCGAGCGCGCCGACGTCGCGCTCGTCGTGTGCGACGCGCAGGACGGCGTCACGGCGCAGGACATGCGGATCGCCGAGCTCGCGATGCAGTCCGGCTGCGCGACGGCGCTCGTCCTGAACAAGTGGGACGCCGCCGAGATGACCGAGGACGACCTCGAGCACGAGCGCGCGAAGGTCGCCGCGAAGCTGCGGCTGCGCCCGAAGGTGCTGACCGCCAGCGCGCTGACCGGTCGCCACGTCGAGCGGCTGCTGCGCGAGGTGCTCGTGCTCGGCGACCGGATGTCGGGCCGCATCCCGACACCCGAGCTCAACCGCTTCCTCGGGGAGGTCGTGCAGGCGCGCCAGCCCCCGCAGAAGCAGGGCCACCGCCTGAAGCTCTTCTACGCGGCGCAGATCGGGGAGCGCCCGCCGCGTTTCGCGATCCAGGTGAACTCGCGCCAGCGGGTGACGCGCGACTACGCCTACTACGTGGAGAACCGCTTGCGTGCCAGGTTTGGCATGGATGGGGTCCCGGTCATCATCGACTTCGTGGAGCGCAAGTCCCGGCGCGGCTCCGAGCGATAGCGTTTGAGCCATGAATATTGCTGACGACGAGTACCTCTTCACCTCGGAATCCGTGACCGAGGGCCATCCGGACAAGATCGCGGACCAAATCTCCGACGGCGTGCTCGATGCCGTCATGCGCGACGATCCGGCCGGCCGCGTGGCGTGCGAGACGCTCGTGAACACGGGCCTCGTCGTGGTGTCGGGCGAGATCTCGACCGAGACGTACGTCGACATCCAGGACATCGTGCGCGAGACGATTCGCCGGATCGGCTACATCGACGCCGATCTGGGGTTCTCGGCGGATTCGTGCGCGGTGCTCAACGCGATCGACAAGCAGTCGCCGGACATCGCGCAGGGCGTCGATCGGGCGTTCGAGGCGCGCGCCGGGTCCTCCAATGGCGACGAGGGCAGCGTTGCGGGCGCGGGCGATCAGGGGATGATGTTCGGCTACGCGTCCAACGAGACGCCGGAGCTCATGCCGCTGCCGATCTCGCTGGCGCACCGGCTCGCCAAGCGCCTGTCGGATGTGCGCAAGGACGGCACGCTGGATTACCTGCGCCCGGACGGCAAGACGCAGGTGTCGGTGCGCTACCGCGACGGCGTGCCGGTCGCGATCGAGAAGGTGCTGATCTCCACGCAGCACACCGAGGGGGTGGAGGATCGCATTCCCGACGATCTGTGGGAGCACGTCGTCGTGCCGGTGTTGCCGGAGGATCTGTACGACGCCGAGCAGCTGCGTCGCGACCTGCTGGTCAATCCGACGGGCCGGTTCGTGATCGGCGGCCCGGTCGGCGACTGCGGCCTGACGGGGCGCAAGATCATCGTCGACACCTACGGCGGGATGGCCCGCCACGGCGGCGGCGCGTTCAGCGGCAAGGACCCCTCGAAGGTCGATCGCTCGGCGGCCTATGCGGCGCGCTGGGTGGCCAAGAACATCGTCGCTGCGGAGCTGGCGGATCGCTGCGAAGTGCAGGTCGCCTACGCGATCGGGGTCGCGCATCCGGTGTCGGTGATGGTCGACGGCTTCGGGACCGAGAAGGTTCCGCGCTCAGAGCTTCAGCGCCTCGTAGACGAGCACTTCGACCTGCGCCCCGGCTCGTTTCGCCGCGAGCTGGATCTGCATCGCCCGATCTACCAGAAGACCGCCGCCTACGGTCACTTCGGCCGCGACGACGCCGACTTCACCTGGGAGCAGACGACGAAGGCGGCCACCCTGCGGGAGGCAGCGGGAATCCACGCATAGCAAGGCGCGGCGCGGCTTCTATGCTCAGAAGCCATGGCCGAGTACCGCTACGAGCCGTCGGAGATCGAGCCTCGCTGGCAGAAGGTGTGGGCCGACGAGGGGACGTGGGAGGTCGGAAACGACGCGGATGACCCGCGCCCCTCGTCGTACGTGCTCGAGATGCTGCCCTACCCGAGCGGCGAGCCGCACATCGGGCATCTGAAGGTCTACTCGGTCGGCGACGCCGTCGCGCACTTCCACCGCCGCACCGGCCGCCGCGTCCTGCACCCGATGGGCTACGACGCGTTCGGTCTCCCAGCCGAGAACCACGCGATCAAGACCGGGCAGCATCCGCGCGACTCCACGAACACGGCGATCAACGAGTTCCAGCGCCAGTTCCGCGAGTGGGGGATCTCGATCGACTGGGCGCGCGAGCTCGGAACCCACACGCCCGAGTACTACCGCTGGACCCAGTGGATCTTCCTGCGGCTGTTCGAAAAAGGCCTCGCCTACCGCACCGAGGCGCCGGTCCAGTGGTGCCCGAAGGATGCCACCGTGCTCGCCAACGAGCAGGTCGTCGACGGCCGCTGCGAGCGCTGCGGGACCGAGGTCGTGCAGCGCAAGCTCGAGCAGTGGTTCTTCAAGATCACCGACTACGCCGAGCGGCTGCTCGCCGACTTCGACCTGCTCGAGTCGTGGCCCGAGCACGTCGTCACCATGCAGCGCAACTGGATCGGCCGCTCCGAGGGGGCCGAAGTCGTCTTCCGCTGCGAGCAAGCCAGCCTCGACTTCCCGGTCTTCACGACCCGCCCCGACACCCTGTTCGGCTCCACCTTTTTCGTGCTTGCCCCCGAGCATCCCGAGCTGGAGCGGCTCGTCGCCGGCACCCCGGCGGAGGCGGCGGTGCGCGAGTACGTCGATCGGGTCGGCCGCGAGTCGGCTGAGGAGCGGGGCGCCGAGGACCGCGAGAAGACCGGTGTGGCGCTGGGCCGCACCGTCGTCAACCCGGTGAACGGCGAGGAGATCCCGATGTTCGTCGCCGACTACGTGCTGATGGAGTACGGCACCGGCGCGATCATGGCGGTGCCCGCCCACGACGCCCGCGACTACGAGTTCGCACAAGCCTTTTCACTACCGGTGGTGCGGGTGATCGCAGGCAAGGACCCGGAGGTGGCGCGTGAAGAGGACGGCCTGCCG
>JBOGYT010000367.1:0-6497 GCA_050696955.1 Solirubrobacteraceae bacterium
GGCCATTGCATGCTCCCTGCGTCCTTGCCCGGCGGCGCCGGCGTCTCCCGGTTCCACGTCCAACGTCATCTCAAGACCCACTAGCTTGAGGTCTTCCGCCACGTGTACGACAAGACGGTCCGCCGGCGACGAGCAGTTCTCGGACTGCTGGTCGCCTGCTCTCTGATCCTGCTCACCGCCTACTTCGGCGAGTCCAGCGGCGGCGCGCTGCACGGCGTGCAGCGCGGCACGAGCGAGATCCTCAACCCGATCCAGGAAGGCGCGAGCCGCGCGCTGAAGCCCGTGCGCGACCTCTTCGGCTGGTTCGGCGACACGCTGTCGGCCAAGGGCGACCTGAAGGACGCGCGCGCCGAGCGCGACCGCTTCCGCACGAACGCGCTGGACCTCGAGCGCCTCCAGCGCGAGAACAAGCGGCTGAGCGACCTGCTCGAGCTCGACGGCGCGCTCGGGCTGCAGGACTACGCGCCGAAGACCGGCCGCGTCATCGCCCAGTCGCCGACGGTCTGGTACGCGACGATCCGGATCAACAAGGGCTCGAGCGACGGGGTGCGCAAGGGCCATCCGGTCATCAACGAGCAGGCGCTCATCGGCAAGGTGACCGAGGTCTTCTCGGGCTCCGCCCAGGTGACGCTCATCACCGACACGACCTCCAACGTGTCCGCGCTCGCCGGGCCGCGCGGGATCTTCGGCATGGTCAAGCCGGCGAGCGCCGGAAACCCGAACGATCTCGTCATGGACTTCGTCCCCGCGGGCGCGCGCCTGGATCCGGGCGACCGCGTGACGACGCGCGGAACCGTCTCGCAGGGCGACACGTTCCCGTCGCTCTTCCCGCCGGGCCTTCCGATCGGCGAGATCACGAAGATCGACAACGCCGGCACCGACACGCAGGAGATCCACCTGCGGCCGTTCGCGAACATGCGCAGCCTCGACTTCGTCCAGGTCCTGACGCGCCCGGAGGGCCCGCCCGGATGATCCCGCTCACGCCCGCGCTGCTAGCCCGCCTCGGAGCGCTCATCCTCGTCGGCGTCGTCGTCCAGACCGCCGCGATCTCGCAGCTCCCGATCGCCGGCGCGAACGCCGACCTCGCCCCGCTGCTCGTGATGTCCGTCGGCCTGCTGTGCGGCTCGCTGGCGGGCGGTAGCTTCGGCTTCGGCGTCGGCCTGTTCGTCGACAGCGCGCTGCTGCAGACGCTCGGCGTCTCCTCTCTCGTGCTGCTCGGGGTCGGCTACGGCGCCGGCCGCATCCGCGAAGCGCGCGACCCCGAGGGCACGTTCGTGCCGCTCGCGGTCGGCGCCGCGGCGACGCTCCTCTTCAGCGTCGGCTTCGCGCTCATGCACTTCCTGCTCGGCGTCGACGCGCCCGTGAGCTGGGCGCTCGTGCGCGACACGCTCACGACGCTCGTCATCAACACGCTGCTCGCGCTGCCGGTGTACGCGATCGTGCGCCGCTGGCTGCTGCCGACCCTGCCCGACGATCCGCGCCGCCGCCGCCGTCGCGCGTACACGACCGGCGGGCTGTCGCCGCTCTCGCGCTCATGATGATCGAGCCCTCAGGCGAGCGGCGCACGCCGATCACGCCGCAGCTGGCGATGCGCGTGGCGATCTTCGGAGCGGTCGCCTTCGGGCTCTTCGCGATCGTCTTCTTCCGGCTGTGGTACCTGCAGGTGCTGTCCGGCGACCAGTACCTGGCCGAGGCGAACTCAAACCGCTTCCGGGAGCTGCGCATACCGGCGCCGCGCGGCGACATCGTCGACCGCAGCGGCACGGTCATCGTCAACAACAAGCGCGCGATCATCGTCCAGCTCGATCCATCCAAGCTGCCCGACGAGGAGCGCGAGATGGCGGCGCGGTGGGGCCAGGACATCGGCCAGCGCGCCGCCAAGCCGAAGGGCCGGCGCGGGCCGAAGGTGCCGATCCCCGGGATCCCGACTCAGGAGCTGCGCGCGCGCTACGAGCGCCTCGGCGAGGTCATCAACACCTCGGCCGAGTCGATCCACCGCCAGGTGATCCGCTCGCTGACGCTCGTGCCCTACTCGGACGTGCGCGTGAAGACCGACGTGCCGACGACGGTGCTCAGCTACGTCCTCGAGCGCGCCGAGCAGTTCCCCGGCGTCACCGTCGAGCGCACGTGGCTGCGCTCGTACCCGCGCGGGACGCTCGCCGCCCAGATGCTCGGCACCGTCGGCGAGATCAGCCCCACCGAGCTCAAGGAGAACCGCTTCCGCGGCGTCAAGGCGGGAACGATCGTCGGCAAGGAGGGCCTCGAGCGCGCCTACGACCGCTACCTGCGCGGGCGCGACGGCATCCAGCGCGTGCAGGTCGACGCGTCCGGCCGGCCGATCCCCAACGACCGGCTGCGCGACACCGACCCCGTGGGCGGCCAGCGGCTGCGCGTCTCGCTCGATCTCGAGGTCTCGCGCACGGGTCAGCGCCTGCTCGGCTCGACCGGCAAGCCCGGCGCGTTCGTGGCGCTGGACCCGCGCAACGGCGAGATCCTCGGCATGGCCTCGAGCCCGAGCTTCGACCCGACGCTGCTGACCAGGCCCATCACCCAGGAGCGCTACGACACGCTGTTCAGCGAGGACGCGGGCTCGCCGCGCGTGAATCGGGCCGTCTCGGGCGCGTATCCCACGGGGTCGGTGTTCAAGCCGATCACGGCGCTGGCGGCGCTGCAGGGCGGGGTCGCCAGCGCAGGAGAGCCGATCGACGACCCCGGTTGCATCGACATCGGCGATCGCGAGTTCTGCAACGCCGGCGACTTCGCCAACGGCCCGGTCGACATGCGCAAGGCGCTGCAGGTCTCCTCGGACGTCTACTTCTACCGGATGGGCCAGCGCCTGTTCCCGCTGCGCAACCAGGTGCTGCAGCGCTGGGCGCGCCGGCTCGGCGTAGGTCGCCGCACGGGCATCGACCTCGGCGGCGAGAGCGTCGGCGTCATCCCCGACAAGAAGTGGCGCGAGGAGCGCAAGCAGGTCGAGATCGCCTGCCGCAAGCGCGAGAAGATCCCGCTGTCGGACAACGTCTTCGCCGCCGGCGCCAAGGGCTGCGGGATCTCCGACATGCGCGACTACAACCTCGGCGACAACGTCAACCTCGCCGTCGGCCAGGGCGACCTGCAGTCAAACCCGCTGCAGATGGCGATCGCGTACGCGGCGATCGCCAACGGCGGCAGGATCGTCCGGCCGCATCTCGGGCTCGAGATCGAAGACGACCAGGGCCGGCTCCTGCAGCACATCAAGCGCTCCGCCGCGCGCCGCATCTCGTTCGACGACGCCAACCAGCAGGTGATCATGGATGGCCTGCGGATGGCCGCGCAGGACGGCGGCGGCACGTCGGCAGACGTCTTCGCCGACTGGAAGCACGACGAGCTCCCCGTGTTCGGCAAGACCGGCACGGCGGAGCGACCGCCGAAGGGCGACCAGTCGTGGTACATCGCCTACGTCCCGCACAAGGACCGTCCGATCGTCGTCGCGGTGACGGTCGAGGAGGGCGGCTTCGGCGCGGCCACCGCCGCCCCGATCGCCTGCCAGATCCTGCGCCAGTACTACGACCAGCAGGCGACCTGCGCGCCCGGAAAGTCGCGGACGCTGTGAACGAGCCCGCCGCCAGCCGCCTCAGCGCCGGCCTGCGCCTGCCGTTCGACCCGCTGCTCCTGGTGGCCGCGGTCGGTCTCATGGTCGCGTCGCTCGTGACGCTGCACGCCGCGACGAAGACCGACATCCCGGGCGACCCGAACTACTACGTCCAGCGCCAGGGCGTCTTCTTCTTCTTCGGGCTGCTGCTCGCGGCGCTGTTGAGCCGGATCGACTACTCGCGCCTGCGCGAGCTGAAGTACGGCCTGTACGGGCTGATGCTCGCCGGGATCCTGCTCGTCGCGGCGTTCGGCGGCGTGACGCGCGGCTCGCGCCGCGCCATCCAGCTGCCGTTCTTCGAGGTCCAGGCGTCCGAGCTCGGCAAGGTGCTGCTCATCGCGGCGCTGGCGGCGTTCGCGGTCGATCGGGCGCGCCGCCTGGGCGACCGCGACACGACCGCCCGGCTCGTCCTGCTGGCGATGATCCCGTCCGTCTTCGTCATGGCCTCCGACCTCGGCTCGGGCCTCGTCTATCTCGCGATCCTCTTCTCCCTGCTGTTCGTCGCGGGCGTGAGCTGGCGGCACTTCGCGGGCCTCGTCGGGCTGGGCACGCTGTCCGTCGCGCTCGTGCTGATGGCGGCGCCGGCGCTCGGCGTGACGGTGCTCAAACCCGAGCAGACCGAGCGCCTGACGTCGTTCCTGTATCCCTCCGACGACCCCGGCGACGCGGGCTACCAGCAGAACCAGTCGCGCATCGCGATCGGCGCCGGCCAGAAGACCGGGCGCCGGGAACAGGCCACGCAAGCTACCCTGAACTTCCTGCCCGAGGAACGCACAGACTTTATTTTTGCCGTGATCGGCGAACGCTGGGGATTTACCGGCGCCGCTCTCGTGCTCTCGCTGTACGCGCTGCTCGTCTGGCGCGGTCTCAGGATCCTCACCATGGCGAAGAACCTCTACGGCGCGCTCATCGCCGGAGGAGTCGTCGCCATGATCCTGTTCCAGGTCTTCATCAACGTCGGCATGAACGTGGGGATCATGCCCATCACGGGGATCCCGCTACCGCTCCTCTCTTACGGCGGCAGCTCGGTGATCGCCACTCTCTTGGCCATCGGCCTCCTGCAGTCGATCTACGCGCAAGGGCGCGTGGCGGCTGCCACGAAGGGCCGGGGGCTCTCTTTCTGACACCAAGGAACCTTCAACATGCGCAAGCAAGTGCTGGTCAGCGTCGATCGCGGGGAAACCCGCGTGGCGCTGCTCGAGGCGACGGGTAAGCCCGGCGCCGCGAAGAAATCATCGGCCGCAAGGGCCAAGAAGGACCCGGCGGAGGGCTACCGCGTCGCCGAGCTGTATTTCGAGCGCCGCGGACAGCGCTCGATCGTCGGCAACATCTACAAGGGCAAGGTCGACAACGTCCTCGCCGGACTCGAGGCCGCCTTCGTCGACATCGGCCTGGAGAAGAACGGCTTTCTGCACGTCGACGAGATCGTCATCCCCGGCGTCGACGTCGGCCGCCGCGGGCGCGGCAAGGAGGGCGGGAGCAAGATCACCGAGCTCATCAAGCCCGGCCAGGCGATCGTCGTGCAGGTCGTCAAGGACCCGTTGAAGAGCAAGGGCGCGCGGCTGACGATGGAGGTCACGGTCGCCGGGCGCTACATGGTCTACGCGCCGATGGGCGAGGGGATCGGCGTCTCGCGCCGCCTGGACGACAAGGAGCGCGAGCGCCTGCGCAAGGAGACCAAGGGCCTGGACCTGCGCGGCGGCGGGGCGATCATCCGCACGGCCGCCAGCGGCGCCAAGCGCGAAGACTTCGAGCGCGAGCTGCAGTACCTGTTCAAGCTCCACGACGTGCTCGACAAGCGCGTCGCGGAGACGCCTGCGCCGGGGCTCGTCTTCCAGGAGGCCGACCTCTCGGTCCGCGTCGTGCGCGACATCTTCTCCGAGCACTTCGAGCGCGCGATCGTCGACGATCCCAAGCAGCATCAGCGCCTCATCTCGTTCTTCACGCGCACCGCACCCGAGCTCGTCGACCGCGTCGAGCTCTACGAGTCCAGCGCGCCGCTGTTCGAGGCCTACGGCGTCGAGAAGGTCATCGACGGGCTCATGACGCGCCGCGTCGACCTGCCCTCCGGGGGCTATCTCATCATCGACTACGCCGAGGCGCTGACGGTCATCGACGTGAACTCCGGCTCGTTCATCGGCCGCGGCAAGGGCGCCCGGCTGGAGGACACGATCACGACGACGAACCTCGAGTCGGCCGAGGAGGTCGTCAACCAGCTGCGACTGCGCGACATCGGCGGGATCATCGTCATCGACTTCATCGACATGGCCCGCGCGCGCAACCGCGACGCCGTGCTCAAGACGCTGCGCAAGACGCTCGACGAGGACCGCACGAAGACCTTCACGGCGGAGATCTCCAAGCTCGGGCTCGTCGAGATGACGCGCCAGAACGTCACCGAGGGCGTGCGCGAGATCATCTCGCGGCCGTGTCCGACGTGCGACGGCGACGGCGTCATCAAGTCCGAGGACACGATCGGTATCGAGTTCGAGCGCCGGCTGCGGGTGATCGCCAAGAAGGCGCCCAAGAAGCACGAGGCCTTCCTCGTGCAGATGAACCCGCGCGTGTCGCAGGTCTTCACCGGCAACGCCAAGCGCGTGCTGCACGCGCTCGAGGAGGAGACCGGCCGGCGCTTCCACTTCACCGGCTCGGAGGGCCTGCCGCTGGACCACTTCGACATCGTGATGGAGGGCTCGCGCGAGGAGGTCCAGGAGCGCGCGGTGCCCTTCCGCGAGGGCGACGAGGTGCTCGTCCACATCGTCGAGCCCCACATGTACGCCGTCGACGATGCGGTGGCCAAGATCGACGGCTACATCATCTCGGTGGCCGGCGGCGGCGCCCACGTCGGCGAGAAGCGGTTGGTGCGCAT
>JBOGYT010000368.1:0-9451 GCA_050696955.1 Solirubrobacteraceae bacterium
GCCATGCGGCGTCCTCAGTCGCGGCAATGGCCCTGCCATTGCGCGCTCCCTGCGTCCTTGCCTGGCGACGCCGGCGCCTCGCGGTTCCACGCCCAACGTCACCTCACGACCCACTAGCCGTCGCTCACGCGGAGACGGCGCAGAGGTGACGCAGCTCGTGGTCGCGCTCGAGCCGGGCCAGGCCCCGCGCCCGCGTCGGACCGATGCTCCCGACCGGCATCTCGAGCAGCTCGCCGAGCCGCTGGTAGTCGAGCTTGGGCTGCGTGACGAGCAGCGTCACGACGCGGCGCTGACGCTCGGGCAGCGCCTCGACCGCGCGCATGAAGGCCTCGTGGCGCTCGGACTCGAGCACGGCCGTCTCCGGCGAATGCTCGTCGGTCGCACCGAGGTCGGGATTGTCGACGAGCTGCTCGCGCGCCTGCGACTGGAGGAGCCGCAGCGAGCGGCGACGGACGGTCGTCGCCAGCCAGCCGGCCACGGCCGCCGGCTCGCGCAGCCCGCCGATGTGCGAATGCAGGAGCACCCACGTCTCCTGCACGACGTCATCGATGTCGGCTGACGAGAGCCGGAACGAGCGCGCGACCTTGCGCAGCATCGGGTCGAACCGGTCGATGAGTCGCTCCCACGCGACATCGTTCCCGCGGCGTGCGCCGAGGACGAGCACGACGAGCTCGCGATCGGCCTCGTCGGCTCCCGACGGCTGGTCACCGTGAGCGGATGAGCTTCGGCGAGAAGCGATCTCGCGCACGACCGGGTATGCGAAACGGTGCGTCCCGGCCGGATCGGACCTGCGGGCTGCGCTGTCGGTGAAGGCGGTCATCACGGTGGCGACCTTCTGAGCCACCGCTTGCACGGCACTTGCAATACGCCAAAAAACGCTCGCCACCGCGTGCAAGCGAGTAGCGTCGGCCGCGAGGTAGATGGAATTCCGGATCCTCGGACCCATTGACGTTCGCGGCGCCAACGGCGCGGTGGCGCTGGGTGGAAACAAGCCGCGCGCGGTTCTGGCCGTTCTCCTGCTGCATGCCAACGAGCCGGTGAGCGCGGAGCGACTCGCGCTGGCGCTGTGGGGCGAGGACGCGCCGGGCAGCGCCGTGAAGACCGTCCAGGTCCACGTGTCGCGCCTGCGCAAGGCGCTCGGCGACCCGGACATCGTGGACACGTCGGCCGCCGGTTACCGGCTGCGCGTCCGTCCGGACGAGCTCGACGCGCAGCGCTTCGAGCGGCTCGTCGAGGACGGACG
The DNA here is from genome assembly GCA_050696955.1 of Solirubrobacteraceae bacterium. Lineage (GTDB taxonomy): Bacteria > Actinomycetota > Thermoleophilia > Solirubrobacterales > Solirubrobacteraceae > CADCVQ01. The sequence goes on from JBOGYT010000368.1 coordinate 1,244, forward strand.
GCGGGCGCTCTCAGCCGGGCAGGCCGAGCAGGCCTCCTCCCTCCTGCGCGACGCGCTGTCGCTGTGGCGCGGGCCGGCGCTGGCCGAGCTCGCCGACGAGCCGTTCGCGGCCGCGGAGATAGCCCGCCTCGAGGAGCAGCGGCTGGCCGCGCTCGAGGCGCGCGTCGAGGCCGACCTCGCCGCCGGCCGGCACGCCGAGCTCGTCGGCGAGCTGCAGCAGCTCGTCGGCGACCACCCCATCCGCGAGCGGCTCGCCGGTCAGCTCATGCTCGCGCTGTACCGCTGCGGCCGGCAGTCCGAGGCGCTCGAGGCCTATGCCCAGGCGCGCCGCATGCTCGTCTCCGAGATCGGGGTGGAGCCGGGGCCGGAGCTGCGCCGCCTGCAGGACGCGATCCTACGCCAGGACGCCTCGCTCGAGCCGCAGCCGCTCGTCCCGCAACTGCCGGCGCAGCTCGACGCGGCGGCGGCGCCGCCGCTCGTCGGGCGCGAGGCGGAGCTCGCCTGGCTTCAGGAGCGCTGGGAGCGGGCCCGCGGCGGAGCGGGCGGCCTCGTCACGATCATCGGCGGGCCGGGCAGCGGCAAGACGCGCTTGGCGGCCGAGCTCGCGGGCGCGTGCAGCGGCGCCGGCACGACGGTGCTCTACGCGGCCGGCAGTGCTCGCGCCGAGGCGATCCTCAGCCGCGCGGCCGAGGCTGCCCACCCGACCCTCGTCGTCGTCGAGCTCCCCCGCCTGGCGGCAGCCGAGGTGCACGCGCGGCTCGAGGAGCTGGCGAGCACGCTGACGACGGTGCCCGTGCTCGTCATCGCCACGGGCGTGGAGGCTGAGCCGCTGGCGCGGCTGGGGTCACAGGACACGCTGACGCTCGAGTCGCTGGGCGCGCGGGCCGTCCAGGAGATCGCCGCGAGCTACGCGCCGGGCGTGCCCGCCGGCGAGGTGCCCGTGCAGGGGCTGCTCGAGGCCAGCGGGGGAGTTCCCCAGCGCGTCCACGAGGTCGCGGGGCAGTGGGCACAGCGCGAGGCGGCCAGGCGAGTGGGCGCCGTCGCCGGCCGTGCCGCCGCCGGCCGCGCCGAGCTGCGCTCGATCGAGGCCGAGCTGACCGGCGACGTCGTCGAGCTCCAGGCCGCGGGCGAGCGGATCCTCGTCAAGGGCGACGACGATGCGCCGGTCGTGTGCCCGTTCAAGGGGCTCGCGTCGTTCGAGGTCGCCGACGCGCAGTACTTCTTCGGCCGCGAGCGGCTCGTCGCCGAGCTCGTGGCGCGGCTCGTGGGCGCGCCGCTGCTGGCCGTCGTCGGTCCGTCGGGCAGCGGCAAGTCGTCGGTCACGAAAGCCGGGCTGCTGCCGGCGCTCGCCGGCGGCGTCCTGCCGGGCAGCGACGGCTGGACCCAGGTGCTGATCCGGCCGGGCGAGCACCCGCTGCGCGAGCTGCGCGAGGCGATGGCGGCGGTCGACGGCCGCGAGCACGTCGTCATCGCCGTCGACCAGTTCGAGGAGACGTTCACGACCTGCCGCGACGAAGACGAGCGCACGGCGTTCATCGCCGAGCTCGTCGAGGCAGCCGAGGATCGGCGCGAGCGCGCGGTCGTCGTCATCGCGCTGCGGGCGGACTTCTACGGGCGCTGCGCGGCGTACCCCGGGCTGTCCGAGCTCGTCGCCGCCAACCACGTCCTCGTGGGCGCGATGCGCAGCGACGAGCTGCGCCGCGCGATCGAGCGCCCGGCCCAGCGCGTCGGCCTGCGCGTCGACTCCGAGCTCGCCGACGCGCTCGTCGCCGACGTCAAGGACGAGCCGGGAGCGCTGCCGCTGCTCTCCACGGCCCTGCTCGAGCTCTGGCAGCAGCGCGACGGCCGCCGGCTGCGGTACCCGACCTACGAGCAGACGGGCGGCGTCCGTGGCGCCGTCGCGCGGCTCGCCGAGGACGCGTTCGGCAAGCTCGACGAGGCGCAGCAGGAGGTCGCGCGCGGCGTGCTCATGCGACTTGCCGGCGAGGGCGCGGCGGGCACGGTCGAGCGCCGCCGCGTGGCGCTGGCGGAGCTCGGGACCGAGCGCGACGAGGACGTGGCGCGCGTCGTCGCGCTGCTGACCGACCGCCGCCTTCTGACCGTCAGCGAGGGGACGATCGAGTTCGCCCACGAAGCGCTGCTACGCGAATGGCCGCGGCTGCGCGGATGGATCGACGAGGACCGCGAGGGGCTGCGGATCCAGCGCAGCCTGAGCGCCGGCGCGCGGGAGTGGGAGCGCCTCGGCCGCGACGAGGGGGCGCTGTACCAGGGCAGCCGCCTGGCGGAGGCCAGCGAGTGGAACGCCTTCAGGCGGCCCTCGCTGAACGCGCTCGAGCGCGAGTTCCTCGACGCCAGCGAGGCGCGCCGCGAGCGTGAACGCGCGCAGCGCCGCCGCCGCCTCGTGGCGGCCTTCTCCGGTCTGGTCATCGTGCTCGTGGCGATCTCGATCGTGGCGATCGTCTCCGTGTCCCAGGGCCGCGAGGCCAAGCGCCAGCGCGATGTCGCGGCGTCGCGCGACCTGGCGGGCCGTGCCGCGGGCCTGCTCGAATCCGATCCTGGCCTGAGCCGCATGGTCGCGCTCGCCGCCTACGACCGCCACGACACCGAGGAGGCCGAGAGCGCGGTCCGCCAGGCCACGCTCGGCGACCGGGCGACGGCGATCCTGTCCGCCGACGCCGGGGAGGTCTACACGTCGTCCCCGAGCGCCGACGGGCGTCTCGTCGCCACGGCGGGCGAGGACGGCTCCGTACGGACGTGGGATCTGCGACGCCGGCGGGTCGCGGCGACGATCAAGGGTCACGACGGACCTGCGCGGGCGGCCGCCTTCAGCCCCGACGGCACGAAGATCGCGACCGGGGGCGAGGACGGACAGGTCGCGCTGGCGAACGGGGACGGCACGAACCGCCGCGTGCTGCTGAGGATCCCGGCCGCGCCGGACGCGGACACGTATCCGAACAGCGTCGACTTCAGCCGCGACGGAGGCAGGCTCGTCGTCGGCGCCCGCGATCACAGCGTGCGCATCGTCAACCTCGCGGACGGCACGTCGCGCGTCCTCGGCCGCCATGCGGACGGGGTTCGCATGGCGCGCTTCGACAGGACCGGTAGGAAGGTCGTCAGCGCTGGATTCGATGGCCTGGCGCGGATCTGGGACGTCGCGACCGGGAACTCGATCGCGCTTCCCCACGGCGACACCTACGTCATCGATGCGAGCTTCAGCCCGGATGGCCGCCGGGTGGCAACGACGGCGACCGATGGGTTGCTGCGGATCTGGGACGCGGCCCGCGCGCGCCCGCTCGTGAAGCTCAAGGTCGTCGCCCAGGACCTGCTGTCGGTGCGCTACAGCCCGGACGGGCGCCAGCTCGTGACGGCGGGCGGGGACGGCGTCGTACGCGTGTACGGCGCACACCGGGCGATCCTTCTCGGGGAGCTCAAGGGCCACTTCGGCTACGTGTACGACGCGGCCTTCGCCGCCGGTGGGACGATCGTGAGCAGCGGCGAGGATGGCGCGCTGCGGCTGTGGGCGCCGGTCGAGACCGTGGCGATCCGAGGCGATGCAACGGGTCCGCGCGTGACCAGCGACGGGCGGCACGTCGTGAGCGGCGACGAGGACGGACACGTCCATCGGTGGGATCTCACGACCGGCAGGGATCGCAGGCTCCCTGGTCACCTCGACTCGGCGAGCGTGGCGCGGGAGTCGGCTGACGGCACGCGGATCGTCAGCGCGGCGCAGGACGGCACGGTGCGGATCACCGATGTCGGGAGCGGCCGGTCGCGGCTCGTGCCGTCCGACACGCGCGAGAAGCTCGCCGTCGCGATCGATCGCACCGGCCGGCGCTTCGCGGCCGGGGGACAGGACGGGCGAACGACCATCTACGGCGACGACGGGCGCAAGCTGCGCGAGCTGCGCGGTCACACGTCCGCCATCAACGGGCTCGACTTCAGCCCCGATGGCAGGCACCTCGCCAGCGCTTCGTCGGACGAGACGGCGCGGATCTTCAACGTCGAGACCGGCAAGCTCGAGCAGACCTTCGTCGGACACGGAGACAGCGTCATATCCGTCGCGTACAGCGCTGATGGCAGGCGGATCGTGACCGCCGGGACCGACGCGACCGTCAGCGTCTGGCCGATCGGCGGCGGCGACCCGATCGTGCTCTACGGCCACCTGGGCTCCATCAACAGCGCCGTGTTCAACCGCCGCGGCGACCGACTGGTGAGCGCGGGCTCGGACGGGACGGTACGCGTCTGGGATGCCGCCGGCGGCGAGTCGCTCGTCGTGCTGCACCGCCATGCGATCGCCAACGGCGCCGACTTCACCCCCGACGGGCGGCGCGTCCTCAGCGCCGGCGGCGAGGGGGTCGCGAACACCGGAGTGCTCAGGCTGTCTGCCTGTCCGGTGTGCGGTCGCTTCGAAGACGTCCTGCGGTTGGCGCGCTCCCGGGCTGACCGCAAGCTCAGCCCGGCCGACCGGCAGCGGCTCCTGTCCGCTGAACGCTGATTTACGGGTAAGGCCGCCGCCGGCCCGCGGAATCGTCGCCCTCATCGGCGAACTGGAACGCGCAGGCGGACTGACACCTCGTGATGATCGCGTCGCGCTTGACCCACACGACGCTGGCGCCCTCGATGTGCAGCGAGCCGTCGATCCGGTGAAGGATGTCGTCCGCGCCGAGCTCCAGCCATTCCCTGAACTGCGGATCGATATAGAGGCGGTACCGGCCGTCGGATGGTGCTGCGAACCAGCCCTCGAACTTCGCGGCACCCTCGTCTCCGGCACGCGCGAGGACGTCGGTGGCGACCTGGTCGGGATCTAACTCGAGATCAGCGGGATCAGCCATCGGTGCCGCCCGTTGCTGTGGCCTGCATGACCTGCCTCCAGGATCGGATGTGCGGCGACTGTAGGTCGCGCGCGCTGCGGGTGTCAAGGGCCGCGCCGCAGGCGGATAGCACGCTGCCGATCGCGTTCCTCCGCCGCACGCTGCGCCACGAGCGCCGGCAGGGCGCTGCTGACCTCGTTCTGCCTGCTGTTGATAAATGCGTCAACCGCGACGGGCACCCCGCGCCGGGTCGGAATGTCCGCCAACGGCTCCACTCGCGGACCGCGACGCGCGCGCAGCGGCCGCGACACATCGACCACGCCGCCCATCAGGGCAGCCGCGGCGCGGAGGCGAGGCGTGCGCACCTTCACCGTGCCGTCGGGCGCGATCGATTTGAACGGGCGCGCGAGGTTCGTGGCGCGGATCACGCGCGCGATCTGGGCCATCGGGTGGGTCGGATAGCGCTCGATGATCCGCTGCAGCGTCCCGTCAGCGTCGCGCAGCTCGGCTGCGTCGGAGCCCACCAGGCACATGAGCTTTCCGACGTCGGCGTCGCCGTGGGTGAGCGCCACCACCTCGCGCTCGACCCGTGAGGCCGGCGGCAGGATCTCGATCGACTCCTCGTCGGAGAGTGCCAGCGACCCGTCGGGCGCCGTGTAGCGGGCCCGCACCGTGTAGCGGCCGACCGCTTCGAACCCGAAGCCGTCGCGTCCGTAGTGGACGAAGGCGAAGTCGCGCAGCGGCGGGTCGCCCGCGCGCAGCGGCACGAGCTGCTCCTTTCCACAGTGATGCAGCATCGGCGCGAAGAGGTACTCGTCGCCGTGCGGGCCGAAGATCGCGATGTCGACCGTGCCCGCTCGCGGGCCCAGCGCGCGCGGCACCAGGCGGCCCTCCGGCGTCAGCGCGGCGAGCTCGAGCCCCACGGTCACCGGCACGCCCTGGGCCAGTGCCGGCGGCGCCTGGAGCGTCAGCCGCAGCCCGCCGTCCTGCCGCTCGGCGTCCCACCCGCCGGCGCGCTCGCGCCGCGCCGCCCCCGCGAACGGCCTGCCGCCCATGATCACGTTCTCCTCGAACGCGTGGCGCAGATGGACGAGCTCCGCCTCGTCGAAGTGAAATCCGAACGCGCGCCAGTACGCCGGGGCGCCGCCGGGGAAGCGCTCCGGGTAGTTCATCCACGAACCCGCCGCCGGGCGGCTGGGGACCGGCGGCTCGGTCAGGGACTTCTGCCACGAGTGCAGCAGGTTGAACCCGTGCCCGAGCTCGTGCACGCACGTGTACAGCCGATCGCGGTGGATCTCGGGGGTGACGTCCTGGACGTGGCCATAGAAGACCGCGCAGCCCTGTCGCTGCGCGCCGCGCCGATCGAACATGAGACCCGCCACATCGCGGTCGTCGTGCGAGGCCGCGTGCAGGAGCCAGATCGCCCAGCGCGGACTGTCACCCCAGCGGCTGAAGGACTCCTCCATCGCCGCATGCAGCTCGGCGTCGCTCCAGGTCGCGTCTGGCCCGGCGGCCGATGTGTCGACCACGCCCGGTGGTCCCGTGGCCAGCATCTCGATGCCCGCTTCGGCGAAGGCGTCGACGACGGTCAGCGTCCGCGGGGTCACCGGCGCGGGCAGCGACGTGGTGTCATACGCCGCGATGGGCTTCACCGCCCGCTCATGGGCCTCTTCCAGCTCGACGGCGCGAAAGCTGCTCGACTCGAAGTCGCACTCGAAGACCGTCGCCGGCGCCCCTGGCGCCGCGAGGTGTTCGAGCGTTGCCGCGGCGGGTGAGCTGCCCGGCGGCACCTGTGCAATCGTCACCCTGATGCGCCTGCGATCCGTCGGCGTGGAGAACGCCGCCGTGCCCGTGATCTCCATGAGCGGATCGGTGACCGTCACCTCGGGCTCGTCGACCCGCATCGAACCGACATACGTGCGGTCGTCTGCGGACAGACGGTAGTAATCGGCGCTGACGCGATGCATCGGGCGCGGGCCGTCCACGTCGACGCGCAGCTGGACGTCGAAGTCCGCCCCCCGCCCGCGGTAGCGACCGCTCACCATCGGTGCCTATTAATAGATGGTTCAGCTGCCCACCGGGCGACGCGCTTCGGCGTCGGGGTCCTGCAGCTTGGCCTCGGCCCGGATGCGGCGCGTGCGCAGCAGTTCGGGCACCACCTTCTCGACGATCGCCGATGCACGTTTCACCGCGTCCCACGAGTTGTCGGCGGGCAGCTCGATCCACGTCAGCTTCAGCTCGCAGACGTCTGTGGTCATCATCTCCATGTCGGCGGCCGGGAGCTCTGCGATGGGGCGCGGCTCGGCGGAATCGGCCTCGGCGTGCAGCCAGTCGTCGAACATGCCCTTGGCGCGCATGCACCAGCGCATCTCACCGGGCACGGCGATCGTCACCTCGAAGATCGGCGCCGGCACGGTGGCCATGGTCAGCGTTTCTCCCAGGCGCCCGGGTCGGTCGTCAGCGCCGCGACGTGCTCGGGCACGTTGCCGGACGCGACATCGGCCAGCGTGACCACTTCGAGCACGCGCCGCAGGCTCACCCGGACGGCGATCCAGACATCGCGCAGCGACTCCGCGCTGCCGCTGTAGGACAGCTCGTTCGGCGGCCGGCCGCCCACGCCGGCGAGCGGGCCGTCGATCGCGCGAATGATGTCGGCGAGCGCGATGTCCGCCGCGGGTCGGGCGAGCAGGTGACCGCCCTCCGGGCCGCGGCGGCTCTCGACGAGACCCGCCTGGCGCAGGCCCTGCAGGATGTTCTCGAGGAACTTCAGCGGGATGTCCTGCGCGCGCGCCAGCGCCTCGGCCTTGACCGGCCGCGGATCGTCGGCGCCGTCCTGAGCGGCGGCCAGCTCGATGCTGGCACGGAGGGCGTAGTCGACCTTGGCGGAGACGCGCACGCGCCCATCATGCCGCGAACTCGCGGGAGCGGTGGATTCGAAGCCAGACGATCTGCCCCGCGCGCAGCTCGAGCTGCTCGGCGCCGTCGCGCGTGATCTGGATCGGCACGATCGACCCGTCGCCGAGCGCCGCCTCGACACGGACCTCGAACCCGACCTTCGCCACGCGCTCGATGATCGCCTGGACGGCGCCGTCCGACTCGTCCTCCAGCACCTCGATGTCGTGCGGGCGCACCCACGTGTCGCCGAGCCGGCTGACCGGCCCGACGAAGGCCATCACGAACGAGTTGGCCGGCCGCTCGTAGAGGTCGTCGGGGCTGCCGGTCTGCTCGATGCGGCCGTCGTTGATGACCGCCACCTGCTCGGCGACCTCGAGCGCCTCCTCCTGGTCGTGCGTGACGAAGATCGTCGTCACGTGGACCTCGTCGTGCAGCCGCCGCAGCCAGTCGCGCAGCTCCTTGCGGACCGTGGCGTCGAGGGCTCCGAATGGCTCGTCGAGCA